>NZ_JBSFNS010000011.1:0-160925 GCF_053587275.1 Amycolatopsis sp. NPDC003676 | reverse complement strand
CCTTCGGGTTCGACACCAGACCACGCATACCGGCCAGCGAACGGACCTGCGTCATGTTACCGGCGGCGCCCGACTTCACGATCATGGCGATCGGGTTGTCGTCCGGCAGCGCCGTCTCCATGATCTTGTGGACCTCTTCGGTCGCCTGCGTCCACACCTTGACGAGCTCGTTGTTGCGCTCGGCGTGGGACAGCTGACCGCGCTGGTACCGCTTCTCGACCTGGTCGGCCTTGCCCTCGTACTCGTCGAGAATGGCCTTCTTGCCGACCGGGGTCAGCACGTCCGAGATCGCGACCGTGACGCCCGAGCGGGTCGCCCAGTAGAAACCGGCGTCCTTGAGCTTGTCCAGCGTCTGCGCGACCTGCGTCATCGAGTACCGCTCGGCGAGGTCGTTCACGATGGCCGCCTGCCGCTTCTTCGGCATCGGCTCGTTGATGAACGGGTAGTCCGCCGGCAGCAGGTCGTTGAACAGCACGCGGCCCAGCGTCGTCTCGGCCAGCCACGCCTTGCCCGGCTCCCAGCCCGCCTCCGCGAGACGCGCCTCGTCGGCCTTCGCGGGCTGACGGTCGGTGACGCGGATCTTGACCGGGGCGTGCAGGCTCAGCGCCTTGCGGTCGAACGCCATGATCGCCTCGGCGGGCGAGGAGTACGCGTTGCCCGCGCCCTCGGCGTTCTCGTTCAGCCGGGTCAGGTGGAACAGACCGGTGACCATGTCCAGACGCGGCATGGCGAGCGGACGGCCCGACGCCGGCGACAGGATGTTGTTCGCCGACAGCATCAGGATGCGGGCCTCGGCCTGCGCCTCGGCCGACAGCGGCAGGTGCACCGCCATCTGGTCACCGTCGAAGTCCGCGTTGAACGCTTCGCAGACCAGCGGGTGCAGCTGGATGGCCTTGCCCTCGACCAGCTGCGGTTCGAAGGCCTGGATGCCCAGCCGGTGCAGGGTCGGCGCCCGGTTCAGCATCACCGGGTGGCCGGTGATGACCTCTTCGAGCACGTCCCACACCTGCGGCCGCGAGCGCTCCACCATCCGCTTGGCGGACTTGATGTTCTGCGCGTGGTTCAGGTCGACCAGCCGCTTCATGACGAACGGCTTGAACAGCTCGAGCGCCATGTCCTTCGGCAGACCGCACTGGTGCAGCTTCAGCTGCGGACCGACGATGATGACCGAACGGCCCGAGTAGTCAACACGCTTGCCCAGCAGGTTCTGACGGAACCGGCCCTGCTTGCCCTTCAGCAGGTCGGACAGCGACTTCAGCGGCCGGTTGCCCGGGCCGGTGACCGGACGCCCGCGGCGGCCGTTGTCGAACAGCGCGTCGACGGCCTCCTGCAGCATCCGCTTCTCGTTATTGACGATGATCTCGGGCGCGCCGAGGTCGATCAGCCGCTTCAACCGGTTGTTGCGGTTGATCACGCGGCGGTACAGGTCGTTCAGGTCCGACGTGGCGAAGCGGCCACCGTCGAGCTGCACCATCGGGCGCAGGTCCGGCGGGATGACCGGGACGGCGTCGAGCACCATGCCGCGCGGGTCGTTGCCGGTCGCCTGGAACGCGGCGACGACCTTGAGCCGCTTCAGCGCGCGGAGCTTCTTCTGTCCCTTGCCGTTGCGGATGGTGTCGCGCAGGCTGTCGGCCTCCGCGGCGACGTCGAACTCGGTCGCCAGCTTCTGGATCGCCTCGGCGCCCATGCCGCCGGTGAAGTACTCGCCGTACCGGTCGATCAGCTCGCGGTAGAGCAGTTCGTCGGCGATCAGCTGACGCGGCTCGAGCTTCGTGAAGGTCGTCCAGACCTCCTCGAGCCGGTCCAGCTCGCGGCCGGCGCGGTCGCGCAGCTGGCGCATCTCGCGCTCGCCGCCCTCCTTGACCTTGCGGCGCACGTCGGACTTCGCGCCCTCCGCCTCCAGCTCGGCCAGGTCGGCTTCCAGCTTCTGCGCACGGGCCTCGATGTCCGCGTCGCGCTTCGTCTCGAGGTTCTTGCGCTCGACGCCGATCTCGTTCTCGAGGGTCGGCAGGTCGTTGTGCCGCAGCTCGGTGTTCACGCCGGTGATGACGTAAGCCGCGAAGTAGATGATCTTCTCGAGGTCCTTGGGCGCCAGGTCCAGCAGGTAGCCAAGGCGCGACGGAACGCCCTTGAAGTACCAGATGTGGGTGACCGGCGCGGCCAGCTCGATGTGGCCCATCCGCTCACGGCGCACCTTGGCGCGAGTGACCTCGACGCCGCAGCGCTCGCAGATGATGCCCTTGAACCGGACGCGCTTGTACTTGCCGCAGTAGCACTCCCAGTCCCGGGTCGGACCGAAGATCTTCTCGCAGAAGAGCCCGTCCTTCTCCGGCTTGAGGGTCCGGTAGTTGATGGTCTCCGGCTTCTTGACCTCGCCGAAGGACCACTGACGGATGTCGTCGGCGGTGGCGAGACCAATCCGGAGCTCATCGAAGAAGTTGACGTCCAGCACGTCTAAGTCCCCTTGGGGTTGTTTCGGCTAGAGAGGGGTCGGCGGTGGAGCGGGAACCCGCGGGAGGCAGGTTCCCGCTCGACACCGAATCAGTGCACGACGTCGTCCACCGAGGGCGACTCGTTGCGGGACAGGTTGATTCCGAGGTTCGCCGCGGCGCGCTCGAGGTCCTCGTCGTCGGAGTCGCGCATCTCGATCGCCGCGCCGTCGCTGGAGAGCACCTCGACGTTGAGGCACAGCGACTGGAGCTCCTTGAGGAGCACCTTGAACGACTCCGGGATGCCCGGCTCGGGGATGTTCTCCCCCTTCACGATCGCCTCGTACACCTTGACGCGGCCGACCACGTCGTCCGACTTGATCGTGAGCAGTTCCTGCAGCGTGTAAGCCGCGCCGTAGGCCTGCATCGCCCAGCACTCCATCTCGCCGAAGCGCTGGCCGCCGAACTGCGCCTTACCGCCCAGCGGCTGCTGGGTGATCATCGAGTACGGGCCGGTGGAGCGGGCGTGGATCTTGTCGTCGACCAGGTGGTGCAGCTTCAGGATGTACATGTAGCCGACCGACACCGGGTACGGGTACGGCTCGCCGGAGCGGCCGTCGAACAGCGTGGCCTTGCCGTTCTCCTTGACCATGCGCTCGCCGTCGCGGTTCGGCTTGGTCGCGCCCAGCAGCCCGGTGAGCTCCTCTTCCTTCGCGCCGTCGAACACCGGGGTCGCGGTGTTCGTGTTCGGCGCGACGTCGTAGAGCTCCTGCGAAAGGTTCTTCGCCCAGTCCGGGTTGCCCTCGATCGTCCAGCCCTGCGAGGCCAGCCAGCCCAGGTGCAGCTCGAGGATCTGGCCGATGTTCATCCGTCGCGGAACACCGTGGGTGTTCAGGATGATGTCGACCGGGGTGCCGTCCTCCATGAACGGCATGTCCTCGACCGGCAGGATCTTGCCGATGACACCCTTGTTGCCGTGCCGGCCGGCGAGCTTGTCGCCCGGCTGGATCTTGCGCTTCTGGGCCACGTAGACGCGGACCAGCTCGTTGACGCCCGGGGGCAGCTCGTCGTCGTCCTCGCGGGAGAACACCCGGATGCCGATGACCTTGCCGGTCTCGCCGTGCGGCACCTTCAGCGAGGTGTCGCGGACCTCGCGCGCCTTCTCGCCGAAGATCGCGCGGAGCAGGCGCTCCTCCGGGGTCAGCTCGGTCTCGCCCTTCGGCGTGACCTTGCCGACCAGGATGTCGCCGTCGCGGACCTCGGCGCCGATGCGGATGATGCCGCGCTCGTCGAGGTCGGCCAGGACCTCCTCGGAGACGTTCGGGATGTCCCGGGTGATCTCCTCGGCGCCCAGCTTGGTGTCGCGGGCGTCGATCTCGTGCTCCTCGATGTGGATCGACGTGAGCACGTCGTCCTGCACCAGGCGCTCGGAGAGGATGATCGCGTCCTCGTAGTTGTGGCCCTCCCACGGCATGACCGCGACGAGGAGGTTCTTGCCGAGCGCCATCTCACCGTTCTCGGTGGACGGGCCGTCGGCGATGACCTGGCCCTGCTCGACCCGGTCTCCCTCGTTGACGATCGGCCGGTGGTTGAAGCACGTGCCGTGGTTGGAGCGGCGGAACTTGTACAGTCCGTAGCTCTTCCGCGTGCCGTCGTCGTGCATGATCGTGATGATGTCCGCGGACAGCTCCTCGACCACGCCCGCCTGCTCGGCGACCAGGACGTCCCCGGCGTCGACCGCGGCGCGCAGCTCCACGCCGGTGCCCACGTACGGAGCCTGGTTGCGCAGCAGCGGAACAGCCTGCCGCTGCATGTTCGCGCCCATCAGCGCGCGGTTCGCGTCGTCGTGCTCCAGGAACGGGATCATCGCGGTGGCGACGGAGACCATCTGCCGCGGCGACACGTCCATGTAGTCGATCTCGAGCGGGTCGATCAGCTCGACCTCGCCGCCCTTGCGGCGACCCAGGACCTTGTCCTCTTCGAAGTGCCCGTCGTCGGTCAGCGGCGCGTTGGCCTGCGCCTTGACGTAGCGGTCTTCCTCGTCCGCGGTCAGGTAGTCGACCTGGTCGGTGACCTGGCCCTCGACGACCTTGCGGTACGGCGTCTCGATGAAGCCGAACGGGTTGACCCGCGCGTAGGAGCAGAGCGAGCCGATCAGGCCGATGTTCGGGCCTTCCGGCGTCTCGATCGGGCACATCCGGCCGTAGTGCGACGGGTGGACGTCGCGGACCTCCATGCCGGCGCGCTCACGGGACAGACCGCCCGGGCCGAGGGCCGAAAGACGACGCTTGTGCGTCAGGCCCGACAGGGGGTTGTTCTGGTCCATGAACTGCGACAGCTGCGAGGTGCCGAAGAACTCCTTGATCGCCGCGCCGATCGGGCGGATGTTGATCAGGGTCTGCGGCGTGATCGCCTCGACGTCCTGCGTGGTCATGCGCTCGCGCACGACGCGCTCGGTGCGGGAGAGGCCGACCCGGATCTGGTTCTGGATCAGCTCGCCCACGGTGCGCAGGCGGCGGTTGCCGAAGTGGTCGATGTCGTCGGTCTCGACCGGCACCTCGACGCCGGCGGAGCTGGTCATCTTGTCCTCGCCGGCGTGCAGCCGGACCAGGTACTCGATGGCCGAGACGATGTCCTCTTCGGTCAGCGTGCCGGTCTCGTACGGGGTGTCGAGGCCCAGCTTCTTGTTGACCTTGTAGCGGCCGACCTTGGCCAGGTCGTAGCGCTTCGGCTTGAAGAACAGGTTCTCCAGCAGCGTCTGCGCGCTCTCCTTCGTGGGCGGTTCGCCCGGGCGCAGCTTGCGGTAGATGTCGAGCAGCGCCTCGTCGGTGCCGGCGGTGTGGTCCTTCTCGAGGGTGGCCAGCAGCGTCTCGGAGAACGAGAAGCGCTCGCGGATCGCCTCGGTGGACCAGCCCAGCGCCTTCAGCAGCACGGTGACCGGCTGGCGGCGCTTGCGGTCGATGCGGACGCCGACGGTGTCGCGCTTGTCCACGTCGAACTCGAGCCACGCGCCGCGGCTCGGGATCACGCGCACGCTGAAGACGTCCTTGTCGGTCGTCTTGTCGACACTGCTGTCGAAGTACACGCCCGGAGAACGCACCAGCTGGGACACGACGACCCGCTCGGTGCCGTTGATGATGAAGGTGCCCTTGTCGGTCATCACCGGGAAGTCGCCCAGGAAGACCGTCTGGCTCTTGATCTCGCCAGTGTTGTTGTTGACGAACTCGGCGGTGACGAACAGCGGGGCCGCGTACGTCATGTCCTTGTCCTTGCACTCCTCGATCGAGGCCTTGACCTCGTCGAAGCGCGGAGCGGAGAAGGACAGGGACATCGAGCCCGAGAAGTCCTCGATCGGAGAGATCTCGTTGAGGACCTCTTCCAGACCGCCGACCGGGTTCTCTTCGCCTTCGTTGACGCGGCGCTCGAACCACGCCTCGTTGCCGGTGAACCACTGGAACGACTGGATCTGGACGTCAAGCAGGTTCGGGGTGGAGAGTGGCTCGCGGATCTTCGCGAAGGAGACCCGCTTGGGCGCTCCGGGGATTCCCGTGGCCTGCGCGCGGGATTCAGCCGAGGTGGTCGCAGCAGTGGCCTGGTTCGCGGGAGAGACTGCCAAGATGCGTCCTTCCGGGGACAATGAGCGGTGAGCAGCCGCGATGGCAACAGCTGTCGCGGACTGTCAGGGGTGCCGTGTGCCCACTATCCTAACTACCGGCTCCGGGCAGCCTGAAAGAGGGCAGCGCAAAGAAGCAGTCTAGCCCCCATGACGCGGTCTGTCCAGGGGGCACTCCCGACGGGGCCCAGCCTGCATCGCGTCACCTTGGGGCAGTGCGTCTCCCTGAGCCTCACTGCGTCCTCTGGCTCCCGGTTCGCCCGGGTTTTCGCGCCCCTCCCGCAAGGTTCGCGTTCCCCGGCCGTGACCGTTGGCAGTAAGCGTGAACCCACGTGGCTTCGGAGTCAAGATGCCGCGCGGCGGTCCCGCCGGTTGGCGCAGCGTCGAAGCGGGACAGCGCAGGGTGACCGATCCGGCTGACCTCAGGGTTACCGCCGGGTACCCGGCGACCGCCGCGCAGGTCGGCCCGGCCGCGACGCAGGTCGGCGGCCCGCACGCACGTCCCACGGCCGTTTTCGGCGCGGCGCGGCGGGCGCGGGATGGATCACATTCCGCGAGCGGCCGCGTGCTGAGCGACAGAGCGGAATAGGGGAACTTCGGGCAGCTCGGACCCGGATTCCGGGTCCCCCGGGCAGGGGTTGCGCGCGGCGGGAAGCGGGTGTTGGCAGGGGCGCGGTCCCGGTGATCAACTGGGCGGGGCCGAACTCCCGGAGGTGCGCACGGCGGGATCGCTACGGCGTCGGCACCGAGGTCCGGGAGCCCGTGTTCACCAGTCCGGAGGTGGTGGAGGAAGGTGCGGAATGACTGAGAACCGGCCGTTGACCAATGAGGAACTGCGGGCGAAGTACGAAACCAACCTGGACGATCTCTCCCCGGCAGACCGGGAACTGGTCCTTCGGCAGCAAGCGGCGCTGAAGGAGGCCTTCCGACGCGGAGACGAGCGGCGGGCCCGTGAAGGCGGCGAACCGCCTCGCCAGCGGCCTGGCGACAACTTCGCGATCGGCCTCGACGACAGCTTCACCCCGTATCAGCCGAAAGAGCCGCGGGATTGAACCCTGCGGGCTCGCGTAGCCGCGGTCCGGGTCGTGATGCGCGGCGAAGGAGACGGCGAGCGCGTCCGGGTCGACCTGGCCGTAACGGCGCAGGACGGAATACCGCGAGCAGCGTGCGCCGAAGGCCATTTCCCTGGCGGTTACGGAGTAAATTGGCGAACCGGCCACGAGATTCGCCAGGAGTGTGCATGACGGAAATCGCCGGCTCGCTTCCCGAGCTGGTCCTGCGCAGGCTGGCGATCAGCGAGCAGGTCGCCGCGGCGAAGTTCGGGGCCGGGCGGGCGGTCGACGATCCCGTCCGCGAGCAGCGGGAGCTCGCCCGCGTCCGGGACCTGGCGCGCGAAATCGGCCTCGACCCGGACCTCGCCGCCGGGTTTCTCGCCGATCAGATCGCCGCGAGCAAGCAGGTCCAGCGGCGTCTCTTCGCACATTGGACGGAGCAGCCCGGCGACCGGCCCGAGGGCGGGCCCGACTTGTCCGTGCTGCGCGCCGAGTTGGACGGCCTCACAGTCGCTCTCCTGGACCGGCTGGCCGCAACCGGCCCCGAACCCCTCGAGCCGCCGGAAACGCCGGACGCGCTGAAACAGGAGCCGCTTCGGACGGCCTTCCGGACGCTGGCGCGACAACGGCCCGCCCCCGGAGGTTCCGGGAACGGGCCGTGACGTCTGCTTAGGACTGTCTACTTGGAAGGCGGAGCCGAGGCGGGTGCCGACGGAGCGGGCGCGCCAGCGGCCGGTCCAGCCGCCTTGTAGGTGTCCATGTCGGTGATCTTCCAGGTGTCGCCCTGCAGCTGGGCGTCCACGTGCATCTGCGCCGTGCCGGCGGCGGTCTGCTTCGTGTCCGCGCGCGTCGACGTCTGGTCGATGAACAGCATCACCCTGGCGAGGTCGCCGTTCAGCCGGATCACCGCGCTGCGGGTGACCTTGCAGGTCACGACTACCTTCTGCTGCGGCGCGAGCTTCTTGACCTGGCCCATCAGCGCGTTGTAGCTCGTCTTGACCTGGTCGGTCGCGAGCAGCTGGTTGGCCGCGTCCTCGGTCTTCTTGATGTTGTTGAAGTCGTAGGAGAACAGCGTCTCGATCGCCTTCGAGACCTGGTCCTTGACCTGCGCGGTCTTCGCCACGTCGAGCACCGCGCGGTTGCTCGTCGAATCGGCCGCGTCCGAGCCCTTGACCTGGAAGATGACCGCCGCGGCGACCAGCGCGAGACCGACCACCAGCAGCAGCGCGACCCGCACGGTGTTGCGGCTGACCACGGACCGCTGCGCCGGGACCGAGGCCTCCTCGGCCCGTGCCTTGGTCTCGGCTTCCTCGACGTCGGAGGGCTTCGCCGAACCGGTGTCCCGCTTCTTCCGCCGGGGGCTCGGCCGTTCCTCGTCGACTGTCTCGCCGGTGAGCGCGTCGACCTCTTCGGCCGGAGCGTCCTTGGTGACCCCGGAGACCTCGGCTTCCGGTTCGACGGCTTCGACGGTCTCTTCCTCGACCGCGGTCTCGGCGACCTCAGGCTCAACGGGCTCTGACTCAGGCTCGGCCGGGCGCACCAGCCCGCCGCGGGGAATCCGCAGCTCCTGGGTCACCTCGGCCGGATCCGCGTCGGGAAGCGGCCGCGGCCGGGGGCGCGGCTTGGGCGAGGCCGCCGGCGCCGCCGGGTCCGACGGCTTGCGCAGCCCGGCGACCTTCGGCTTGCGAGCCGGTGGCGTGCTGCTGCGCGGTGGCTGGCGACGGGAGGGGGGCACTGCGGAACTCCGATCTGCGGGTGAAGCTACTGGCCGGCGGCGACGAGCGGCACTTGGTCGATCCCGGACAGCTTCCAGTCGCTGCCGACCCGGGTCATCTGGACCTCGAGCCGCAGCGCCTTGGTGGCGTTCTTGCCGCCCGCCGAGGTGTCCGTGCTGATCGCGGCCAGGAAGCTGGCCTTGCCGTCGTGGTCGTTGAGCTCCTCGACCGCGATGTCCTGGATCGTGGTGGTGACCTTGACCTTCTGGTCGGTCAGCGCCTTCGAGTAGTTCGGCTGGGCCTGCGCGATCTGCTTGGCCATGTCGTCGCTGGAGACCGACTTCTGCTTGGCGAAGTAGTCGTCGAGGTGCTGGTAGTCGACCTGGGTGTAGGCCAGCACCGCGGCGGAACCGTCCTTGAGCACGTCGTCGCGCGCCGAGGCGAGGTCCCGGTCGCCGTCCATCTCCGCGACCAGCCACATGATCCCGAACACGATCGCCACCACCAGCGCGGCGAGGGCGAACGCACCGGACCCGAGCAGCCAGACGCGCGGCGATCCGGGAAGCGTCCACTTTTCCTGCGCCGCACCGGCCGAAGCCGGTTCGGGCGTATCAGCGGTCACCTCTTCCTCGGCGACCGCGTGCTCGGCACTCATAACACTCCAGAGTAGGTAACAGTCATCAAATCCCGGTCAGCCGAGTCCCAGCAGCGAGCCCATGCTGTTCAGCGAGACCCCGGGGCTGCCGACGACACCGGGCACCTGCGCGTCGCGCTGCTCCTGCAGCTGCTGCGCGGGCCGGTTCCGGTTGGCCTCGTAGTCCTGCTGCGACGGCTGCACCGGTACGCCGTTGTAGGGCGCGTTCTGGGAACCCCGGACGTTGATCGGGCTCCCCTTCGGCTCCGCACAGTAGGCCTTGTCGTCCTCCGGCCGGACCGAGGTGTCCGAACCCGGCCGGTACTGGCTGTAGGGCAGATAGCCCTTCGTGCACGACGGCGGGTTGAACAGGTTCAGCACCAGGCCGAGGTGCGCGGTCCCGTCGCCGGGGGCCACCGACGGCGCGGCGGCCGCCAGCGCCGGATACGTCACCAGACCCTGTTCGAGGCCGTCCAGCCGGGTCACGGTCAGGTTGGCCGTCGTCAGCAGGTTCGCGGTCAGCGCGCCGAGGCCGGGCCCGGTGTCCTTGACCACCTCGCTGATCTGGGTCGCCACCTGCGGGGTGACGCCGATCAGCTTGCGCAGGTCGCCGTCGGAGTTCTTGAGCGTCCCGCTGAGCTGGTTGAGGCTCTTGGAGAAGGACGCGAAGTTCGACGCCTCGTCGTTCTGCGTGTCCAGCACCTTGCCGCCGGCGTCGAGCAGCTGCACGGTCTGCGGCAGGTACTGCTGCGCGGTGGTGGTGAAGCTGCGCGCGGTGTCCATCAGCTGCTGCAGGTCGCCGCCGGTGCCGCGGAAAGCGTCGTAGGACTCGTCGACGACCTTCCGCAGCGCGTCGGTCGGCACCGAGGCCGACAGCGAGTCGAGGTCGCCGAGCAGCCGGTCGGTGCTGACCGGAGTGCTCGTGCGCGCGACCGGGATCACCGAGCCGCCCGCGAGGTAGGGGCCCTGGTCGTTCTTCGGCCGCAGGTCGACGTACTGCTCGCCGACCGCCGACCGGTTGGCGATCACCGCGTCGAGGTCGGACGGCACGCGCGGGGCCGACGGGTCGATGTTCAAGTCGGCTTCGAGCCCGGTCTGGGTCAGCCGCAGCTGCCCGACGCGGCCGACGTTGAAGCCGCGGTAGGTCACCTCGGCGTTGGTGAAGATCCCGCCGGATTCGTTGAGCTGCAGCTTGACCGTGTAGCCGCTGCTGCCGAACACCGTGCCGAGGCCGGCGAAACGGATCAGCGCGTACACGATGGCCACGACCGAGATGATCGCGAACAGCACCAGCTGGATTTTCGTCCTGCGCAGCAACATCAGCCAGCACCTCCGGAAAGCACCCCGAACAGGCCGGACAACCCGCCTTGCGACGGCTGCCCGCCGCCCTGGCCGCCGGTCGAGGACGGAGCCTGCTGCTGTTGCCCGGCGGGCTGGCTGCCCGGGAACGACAGCGGCGGCGGCTGGTTCGACGGCGTGCCCTCGACGCCGCCGGTCAGCCCGGGAACCGGAAGCAGCCCGTTGAGCCCGTTCTGCCTGCTGCGGCCCAGGTTGTCGATGACGTCCTTGAGGTTCAGGTCGACCTTGGCGAACAGGTTGAAGTAGTCGCCCTTGACGTCGTTGTAGGCCTGGTCGGTGAACGGATAGGTCAGCAGGATCTCCAGCGCCTTCGGCAGGTCGCTGCCCGCCTCACCGAGCTTCTGCAGCGTCGGCGTGAGCGCCTTCAGGTCGGCGACCAGGTCCGCCTTGCTCTTGTTCACCGTGTCGGTCGCGACGCCGGAGAGGTTGTTGAGCGCGTTCAGCATCGTCACCAGCTGGCCGCGCTGCTGCTCCAGCACCCCGAGCCCGGGCCCGAGGTTGTCGACCGCGCCGACCAGCTTGTCCTTCTGGTCCCGCAGGGTCATCGACAGCCGGTTGAGGCCGTCGAGCGCGCGGGTGATGTTGGCCGACTGGTTGTCGAGGTTCGTGACCAGCTCGTTCGCGTTGGACAGCAGCGCCTTGATGTCCGGCTCGCGGCCGGCGGTGGCGTTGTTGAGCTCCTTGGTGATCGTGTTGAGCTGCTCCACGCCGCCGCCGTTGAGCAGCAGGGACAGCGCGCCGAGCACCTCCTCGACCTGGACGTCGCGGCCGGTGCGCGCGAGCGGGATGGTCGCCCCGTTCGCCAGCTGCCCGGTCGCCTCGGTGCCGCCCGGCGAAGCCAGTTCCACGTACTTCTCGCCGAGCAGGCTCGACTGCTTCACGTTGGCCATCGCGTTGGCCGGCAGCTTGACGTCGCCGTTGACCTCGACGGTCACCTCGGCGTGCCAGCCGTCCGGCGTCAGCCCGATCTCCTTGACCTGCCCGACCGGCACCTCGTTGACCTTCACCCCGGACTGCGGGACGAGGTCGAGCACGTCCTTGAACTGGATCTTCAGCGTGTACGGGTGGCTGCCGAGATCGGCCCCGCCGGGCAGCGGGACGTCGTAGACGCCGTTGAACGCGCAGCCGCTCAGCACGAGCGCGGTCACCGTGGTGAGCGCCCCGCCCGCGGCGAACTTCGTCAGTCGCTTCACGTCAGCTCCCCTGCGTCCCGTAGACCTGGCCCTGCAGCGGGAGCGGCAGCGGCGGCAGCTGGCCGTTCTGCATCGCCTGGATGACCTGCGCGGTGGACGGGAGCGGAACCACGCCGTCGACCACCTTCGCGATGCCGTCGCAGGCGTTGCCGAGCAGCTGCTTGGTCACCGAGGTCTGCTTGAGCAGGCTGCAGACCATCACCAGCGGCGGCTGGGTCAGCTCGTTGAGGTTCGGCCGCGCGTCGAGCGTGCCGGACGAACCGTTGTAGACGCCGACGATGTTGGACAGCGCGACCGGCGCGACGTCGAGGATCTCGGCGAGCGAGCTGCGCTGGTCCACCAGCACCTTGGTCACGCTGGCCAGTTTGTCCACATTGGACTTCAACCGGCCGCGGTTGCGTTCGATGAAGCCCTGCACCGACTGCAGCGTGGTGCCGAGCTGCTGCACAGTCTGGGCGAGATTGTCCTTCTCCCCGGCGAGGAATCCGCTCACGTCGGCGAGCTGGCTCTCGAACTGGCGCACCTGGCCGTCGCTGTTGGCGAGCGACTGGGAGAACTTGCCGAGGTTCTGCACAGTCTGGAAGAGGTCGTCCTTGTTGCCCGCCAGCGTGCCGGACGCCTGCCCGAGTTTGGTGATCGTGTCGTGCAGCGCCTTGCCGTTGCCGTCGAGGTTGTTCGCCGCGGTGTTCAGCAGGTCCGAAAGCGAGCCGTTCTTGTTGGCCCCGTTGGGTCCCAGCGTCTCGCTGACCTTGGCGAGGCTGGCGGCGAGCTGGTCGACCTCCAGCGGCACCTCGGTGCGGTCGAGGCCGATCGTCGCGCCGTCGGAGATCCGCGGGCCGCCGGTGTAGGCCGGGGCGAGCTGGATGTAGCGGTCGCTGACCAGCGACGGCGACACGATCAGCGCCTTCGCGTCGGCGGGCACCGCGACCGAGCGGTCGTATTCGAGGTCGACCCGGACCTGGTTGCCCATCGGCTGGATCTTGGTCACCGTGCCCATGTCCACGCCGAGCATCCGGACGCTGTTGCCCTCGTAAAGGCCGACGGCGCCGGCGAAGTACGCGGTGAGGTGGTTGCGGCCGGCGTCCTTGAGGGTCCACCACAGCGCGCCCGCGACCACGAGCGCGAGCACGATCGCGATCGTGAAGCCGCGGGTGAGCGACTGGCCGAAGCGGGTGTCGGTCATTTGGAGTTGCACCCCTCCGGATTGAGCGGGCCGACCGAGGGAAGCACCAGGCCGCAGATGTAGTTGTCGAACCAGTGCCCGGTGCCGATCGTGTTGTTGAAGACCCGGATGAACGGGGCGAACTTCTGGATCCCCTGCGCCAGCGAGTCCTGGTTGCGCTGCAGCATCGAGGTGAGCTGGTCGAGCTGGGTGAGCACCGGGTTCAGCTGGCCGTCGTTGTCGTCGACCAGACCCTGCAACTGCGTCGAGAGCTGCTTCGAACCTTCCAGCAGCGTCTTGATCGCCTGCTCGCGCTTGCCGATCTCGTCCAGCAGCTGGTTGCCGTCGGTGATCAGCTTCTGCACCTCGGCGTCGCGGTCGACCAGCGTCTGCGACACCTGGCGCGTGTTGGCCAGCAGGTTCGCCAGCTGCGAATCGCGCTTGGCGATCGTGTCCGACAGCTTCGACAGCCCGGACAGCGCGCCCTTCACGTCCTGCGGGGTGTTCGAGAACGTCTGGGTGATCGCCTCGAAGCTCTTCGACAGCTGGTTCGTGTCGATCGCGTCGACCGTCTGCGACAGGCCGCGGAACGCGTCGAGCACGTCGTACGGCGACATCGTGCGGTCGCGCGGGATTGGCGAACCGGGGTCGAGGTTGCCGTTGCCCTGCGGGTCGAGCGCGAGGTACTTCTGGCCCAGCAGCGTCTTGATCTTGATCGCCGCCGTGGTCTTGTCGCCCATCCAGGCGTCCTTGACCTTGAACGACACCTTGACCGACGCGCCGTCCAGCTTGATGTCGGACACCTTGCCGACCTTCACGCCGGCAATCCGCACGTCGTTGTCCTTCTGCAGCCCGGCCGCTTCGGAGAAGTCCGCGCTGTAGGTGGTGCCGCCGCCGATCACCGGCAGGTCCTCGGAGTTCATGGCGGCGATGAGGCCGAGCGCCATGACCGCGATGCCGACCAGCGCGATCGGGATCGGGTTGCGTTTCTGGAAGGACTTCATGGCTTGCACCTGTCCCGATTCACCGGTGCGAGCGTGAAGTTCGTCGCCGGCAGCAGCCCTGGCACGCCGACCGTCCCGGTCATCTCGCAGGAGTAGAAGTTGAACCACGAGCCGTAGTCGGCGGTGCGGGTGAGCGCGCTGACCTTCTTCGGCATGAACTGGATGAAGTGCTCGACGAGCGGTTCGTTCTGGTTCAGGTTCGTGGTGAGCTTGCCAAGGGCCGCGATGTCGTCCTTCAGCGGAGCCCGCGCGTCGGTCAGCAGCCCGGCGGTCGTGGTGGCCAGGTTGCCCAGCCCCTCGATCGCGTCGCCGATCGGCTTGCGGTCCGCGGCGAGGCCGGACACCAGCTGCTGCAGCTTCACGATCAGGTCGTTGAGCTGCGGGGTGTGCTGGTTGACCGTGTCGAGGACCGAGTTGAGGTTGTCGATGACCTCGCCGATCACCTGGTCCTTGTTCGCGATCGTGGTGGCCAGCGAGGCGGTGTGCGACAGCAGGCTCTGCACCGTGCCGCCCTCGCCCTGCAGGACCTGGATGACCTCGTACGACAGCTTGTTCACATCAGCCGGGTTCAGCGCGGTGAACAGCGGCTTGAAGCCGTTGAACAGTTCGGTCAGGTCCAGCGCGGGCGTGGTGCGCTCGAGCGGGATGGAATCGCCCGGCTTGAGCATCGCGCCGCTGGTGTCGTCGCCCTCGCCGAGGGAGACGTAGCGCTGGCCGACCAGGTTGCGGAACTTGATCTGCGCGGTGACGCCCGCCGGGAGCTTGCGTCCCGAGTCGACCTCGAAGTCCACCTGCGCCTGGCGCTTGTCGACGATCTTCACGTCCTTGACCTGGCCGACCCGGACGCCCGCGATGCGCACGTCGTCGTTGGGCAGCAGGAGCGTGGCGTCGGTGAACCGCGCGGAGTAGGAGCTGGTGCTGGTGGTGTTGATGTTCGCGATGCTGATGCCGAGCACCGTGGTGAACAGCACCGTGATCACCACGAAGATCGACAGCTTGATCAGCGGTGCGGCGAGTCCCCTCACTTGACCGTCACCTCCGTGCCCCGGTAGAGCGGGCCGACGAGCAGCGAGCCCCAGCCCGGGAACTGACTCTGCGACATCCCCATCTCCGGACTGACCAGCGCGGCGAGGAAGTTGTTCTCAGCCGCGGTGTTGACCGGGTTGCCGCCCGAAGTGCCGCCGCCGTTGGCACCGGCCGCGTCCGCCTTGAAGTTGGCCGGGTTCAGGCCTTCGCCGACGGTCTTCGGAGCCGCGCCCTGTTTGGTGCCGTCCTTGAACGGACCGTCCGGCGGTTGCTGCGGGAACGGGTCCGGCGCGGGGTTGAGGTCGTAGCAGCGCGGACCGCGCTTGTCCTCGAACCTCGGTTCCTCGCCCGGCTTGTACGGCCCGCGGTTCACGACGATCTCGATGGTGGCGTTCAGGCCGGGCTTGCCGTTGTACTTGCCCAGCGCCGCGTCCGCGACCGGCACGACCTTCGCCATCTGCTTCAGCACGCACGGGTATTCCGGCGAGTACTTCGCGAGCAGTTCGGCGGTCGGCCGCGCGGTGCTGGCGAGGCTGATGAGGTTCTGCGAGTTCGCCTCCAGGAACGACTGCAGGTCCTGCGACGCGGTGGTGAGGTTGCCGTACAGGCTGGACAGATTCCCCTGCTCGGCCACCACGGTGCGGGTGGTCGTGCTCAGGTTGTCCAGGCTCTGCACCAGATCCGGCGTCGCGTTGCTCAGGTGGCCGGAGAACTCCGCGAGCGCCTGCAGGTTGTGCTGCAGTTCCGGCTCGTGCGGGTTCAGGTCGCCGATGTACTGGCCGAGCTGGGAAAGCGTTTCGCCGAGCGGTTTGCCGCGGCCCTGCAGGGCGGTCGAAATCGCGGTGAGCGTGCTGGACAGCTTCTGCGGCTGCACCGCCTGCAGCACCGGCATCAGGTGTTCGAGCGCCTGGTCCAGTTCGACCGCGCCGGAAGTGCGGTCCTGGGTGATCACGTCGCCCTGGGAAAGCGTCTTGGCCGACGGGTCCTGCGGAATCTGCAGCGACACATAGCGTTCGCCGAACAACGTCTTCGGCAGGAATCGCGCGGACACGTTCTCCGGAATCAGCTTCACCGACTCCGGATCCATCGCCAGCGTCAGTTCCGCGCCGTCCGCGGTCGCTTTGATGTCCTGCACCGAACCGACGATCAACCCGCGGACCTTCACGTCCGACTGCTTGAGCAGCTGGTTGCCGATGTGGCCCGCGTCGAGCTTCACGGTGACGAACTTGCTGAACGCCTTGTCGTACATCGCGATGCTGAGCGCGATCCCGCCGACGAGCACCGCCACCAGCAGCAGGCCGAGCAACCTGCGCCGTAGTGTGGTCATCCCGCAATCCTCACCGTGACGTCGGTTCCCCAAATCGCGAAACCGATGAAGAAGTTCACGACCGAAACCGTGACGATGGAAAGCCGCACCGCGCGGCCGACGGCCACGCCCACCCCGGCGGGCCCGCCGCTGGCCCGGTACCCGAAGTAGCAGTGCGAAAGAATGATCAAAACGCTGAAGATCAGCACCTTGATGAACGAATAGAGCACGTCTTGCGGTGGTAGGAACAGGTCGAAGTAATGGTCGTAGGTACCCGCGGATTGTCCGTAGATATAGATAACGACCAGCCGCGAGGCGAGGTACGAGCTCAGCAGGCCGATCACGTACAGCGGGATCACGGCCACGAATCCGGCGATGATCCGCGTGGTCACCAGGTACGGGAGGCTCGGCACGCCCATCACCTCGAGCGCGTCGATCTCCTCGGAGATCCGCATCGCGCCGAGCTGCGCGGTGAAGCCCGCGCCGACCGTCGCCGACAGCGCCAGCCCGGCCACCAGCGGCGCGATCTCGCGGGTGTTGAAGAACGCGGTGAGGAAGCCGGTGAACGCCGAGGTGCCGATCGAGTTCAGCGCCGAGTAGCCCTGAAGGCCGACGAGAACACCGGTGAACAGCGTCAGGCCGACCATCACGCCGACCGTGCCGCCGATGACCGCGAGCGAGCCGGAGCCGAAGCTCACCTCGGCCAGCAGCCGCAGCACTTCCTTGGTGTAGCGGCGCAGCGTGCGCGGCGTCCACAGCAGAGCCCGGCCGTAGAACGACATCTGGTCGCCGAGCGTGTCCAGGGTTTCCAGCGGGCGGTTGGCGATCCGCTTCGCCCCCGAAAGGAACGTCATGGTCAGTCCAGCTTTCCGGGCACGAGCTGCAGGTAGATCAGCGTGATCACGAAGTTCACCACGAAAAGCAGCAGGAACGTGATGACCACCGACTGGTTGACCGCGTCGCCGACGCCCTTCGGGCCGCCGCTCGGGTGCAGGCCGCGATAAGCCGCCACGACCGCGGCGATGAAGCCGAAGATGAGCGCCTTGATCTCGCCGACCCAGAGGTCGGGCAGCTGGGCGAGCGCGGAGAAGCTGGACAGGTACGCGCCCGGGGTGCCGCCCTGGAGCACGACGTTGAAGAAGTAGCCGCCGAGCACGCCGATGACGCTGACCATGCCGTTGAGCAGGAGCGCGACGAGCATCATGGCGAGCGTGCGGGGCACGATCAGGCGCTGGACCGCGGAGACGCCCAGCACCTCCATCGCGTCGATCTCCTCGCGGATGGTCCGCGCGCCGATGTCCGCACAGACCGCGCTGCCGCCCGCACCGGCCACCAGCAGCGCGGTGACCAGCGGACTGGCCTGCTGCACGGTCGCCAGCACCGAACCGGCACCGGTGTAGGACTGCGCGCCGAGCTGGCGGGCGAGCGCGCCGAACTGCAGCGAGATGACCGCGCCGAACGGGATCGCGACGAGCGCGGTCGGCAGGATCGTCACGCTCGCGACGAACCAGGCCTGCTGGATGAACTCGCGGAACTGGAACGGGCGCTGGAAGATGCCGCGGATGATGTCGAGGCCGAGCGCGAACAGGTTCCCGGTCTCCCGCAGCATTCCGTAGCCGGGGATCTTGGCCGTGCTGGTGGTCACGCGCCACCCTGCCCGTGCCGGGGCGACCGGCGGTCCGCGCCCGGAATCTGCGCGACCTGGTCGGCGGGAAGCTGTCCCTGGTGCTGGTTCGGCACCGGGCCCGGTGCGGCGACCGGCGGCAGCTGCTGGGTGTCCTCGGGGCCGGCCTGGTGGTGGAACGCACCGGGGTTGGGCCGCACGTTGTAGTGCCGCTGCTGCTCAGGGGTGAGGGATTCGATGATCCCCTCCTGCGCCGCCGCCGGAAGCGTGTGCAGGATCCGCATCACGCGGTCCATCCGGCGCTTGGCCCCGCCGCGCTCCGGCACGCCAGGGCTGACCTGCATCTGCGGCACGACCCCGCGCACGTCCTCGTTGAGCACGTCGCCGTGGCCCGCCTCGGCCTCGGCCTGCTCGCGGGCCATCTGGGCGCTGTCCTTCTCCTCGGACATGCCGATCGGGCCGAGCTTGCGGCCGTTGAGGAACTGCTCGACCACCGGTTCGTCGCTGGTCAGCAGGACCTCGCGCGGGCCGAACATGACGAGTTCCTTGCGGAACAGCATGCCGAGGTTGTCCGGCACCGTGCGGGCGAGGTTGATGTTGTGCGACACGATCAGGAACGTCGCGTCGATCTGGGCGTTGACGTCCAGGAAGAGCTGCGAGATGTAGGTCGTGCGGACCGGGTCGAGGCCGGAGTCCGGCTCGTCGACCAGGATGATCTCCGGGTCCAGCACGAGAGCGCGGGCGAGGCCGGCGCGCTTGCGCATACCGCCGGAGATCTCGCCGGGGAGCTTCTTGTCCGCGCCGGCGAGGCCGGTGATCTCGAGCTTCTCGAGCACGATCCGGCGGATCTCGGTCTCGGACTTCTTCGTGTGCTCCCGCAGCGGGAAGGCCACGTTGTCGAAGAGGTTCATCGAGCCGAACAGCGCGCCGTCCTGGAACAGGACGCCGAAGAGCTTCCGGATCTCGTACAGCTTGTGCTCGGAGCAGGTGACGATGTCGACGCCGTTGATGACGCACCGTCCGCGGTCCGGCTTGAGCAAGCCGATCATCGACTTCAGGAACACGGACTTGCCGGTTCCGGACGGGCCGAGCATCGCCGAGACCTCGCCGGGAGGCAGGGTCAGCGTCACGTCCCGCCAGATGGTCTGCTTTCCGAAGGACTTCGTCAGACCTTCGATGACCACCTCGGCACCCATCGCACCTCCAGGAGCTGTTCCGCGTCGTCGCGCACCGCCGCCCCGTCACCGCTGGCAGCGGCGGAGCTCGCGCGGCGAACTCCGCTTCAACCAGGTGCAACGAGCTGAGCGCGAACAGGTTACTCACCAGTTTTGTTCTCTGGCCAGCCCCCGTGCACGTCTCACGTGCCGGGGATCCAGTACGGCGACCGCTGGCAGCACGGTAGTGCACGTCACGTTCGGGCGCAGATCCAGATGGCCGACCGGCGCTCACCCTGACGGGTTAACCGGCGGAAACGCGGCAAACAGGGGGTGACCCGGACCCGTCCGGTGAACGATTTGTTCGCCTGAACGAGGGCGCTCCTGGCCCGGCCCGGCGACTGTGTGTCTTTTTTGTCCCGGACAGCAAAAAGGGCGGGCACCCGTGTCGGGTGTCCGCCCCTTTCGAGGTGACGCAGGCGCTTGCGCGCCCGGGATCACTTGATGGAGATCTTGGCGCCAGCGGCCTCGAGCTTCTCCTTGGCGGCCTCGGCGGCCTCCTTGTCGACCTTCTCCAGGAGCGCCTTGGGAGCGGCCTCGACCAGCTCCTTGGCCTCCTTCAGGCCCAGACCGGAGACGACCTCGCGGACGACCTTGATGACCTGGATCTTCTTGTCGCCGGCCGAGTCGAGGATGACGTCGAACTCGTCCTGCTCCGCGGCGGCCTCGGCCGGAGCGGCGCCCGGGGCGGCCGCGACAACGGCGGCCGGGGCGGCGGCGGTGACGTCGAAGACCTCTTCGAACTCCTTCACGAAGTCCGACAGCTCGAGGAGGGTCAGCTCCTTGAAGGCGTCGATCAGCTCGGCGGTGCTCAGCTTCGCCATGATGGCTTCCTCTCAGAAAAACGAACTAAAACGTTCGGGGTGGGGTGGTTCAGCTCTCGGCGGGTGCTTCGGCTGCTTCGGTACCGGTGGCGTTGCGCTGCTTCTCCTCCAGCGCGGCAGCCAGGCGGGCAACCTGGGACGCCGGTGCCTGGAACAGCGCGGCGGCCTGGGAAAGCTTCGCCTTGAACGCGCCCGCCGCCTTGGAGAGCAGCACCTCACGGCTGTCGAGATCAGCGATCTTGGAGATCTCGTCCACGGACAGCGCGCGGCCGTCCATGTAGCCGCCCTTGATGACAAGCGCGTTGTTGTCCTTCGCGAAGTCGCGAAGTGCCTTCGCGGCGTCGACTGCCTCGCCCTGCACGAAGGCGATCGCGGTCGGGCCGACGAACAGGTCCTCGACGCCCTCGAGACCAGCGTCCTCGGCGGCACGCTTGACGAGGGTGTTCTTCGCGACCCGGTACTTGGCACTGGTGCCGAGAGCGCGGCGCAGCTGGGACAGCTGAGTCACGGAGAGGCCGGTGTACTGGGTAACGACGGTGGCCGAGCTGCTGCGGAAGCTCTCCGCGATCTCGGCGACGGCCGCCACCTTGTCGGGCTTCGCCATGGTCGCCTCCTCTCTTGGCTAGTGTCACCACTGGCGTGGGTGGAGGCGCCCCTGAACGACAAAAACGCCCACGCGCAGCAGACGCGGGGCGTTGCCCGGTCTCGCGACCGGGGTGAAAGCCTCGTTCCTCCTGCGCAGGCCGTCCGCCGTACTGCGGAACCTTCGTTCCCCGGGACTCCGGAGAAAACCAGCGGTCTTTGGTAGAACCGTCGACCAGCATACGGGAGGGTTGTTCGGCGTTCGCGGGCACCCCCTGGCTGAGCTGCGAGAACCGGGGCAGTCTCGGGAAATCGCGGCGGAGCGGGCATCATTGGTGACGTGGCGGAACAGCGTGATCACGGAAAGCCGGAAGAAACTCCCCCTCCCGGCCCGGGTGGGTCCTCGGCACAGCCGCTTCCGCAACCTGGTGGGGCCGAGGTCGCGCCTCGAACGCCCGCGCAGCCGTCCGCTCCGAATCTTCCGCAGCCCAGCGGATCTGCCGAGCCGCAGCAGCTGGATCCCGAGCAGCTGCGCCAGTTCCAGGAATTCCAGCGGTTCCAGGAGTACCTGCGGTTCACCCAGTCCCAGCAGGGAACCGAACCGGCCCCGGCACCCGATGCGGGTTTGGTCCCGGTCGGCAACCGTCAGCCGCAGCCGCTCGCCGGGGGCCAGCCTCCTGGTCCGCCGAATCAGCCGGGCGCGCTGACCGCGTACGAAGAGCCGCCGCGCCAGCGCCGCCCGGTGCCGCGGTGGGTGAAGCGCCTCGGCGGGAAAATCCTTGGCTGGGTAATCGCCTTGGTCGTCCTGGGCATCCTGGTCAACTGGGGTTACCACCAGATCTTCCCCAGCGACGACGGCAAAACCTCAGCCCAGATCGCCGCCGAGGGCGGCGGGACCTACCACACGAACCACATCTTCTCGACCAATCCGAACGAGGCAGTGCGGTTCGTTTACCACAACATCGCCCAGGGCCGGGTCGACGACGCTTGCGGGCGCTTCCGCGAGGACGTTCAGGACAAGTTCGCCAAGGACACCACTGGTCAGCCGGATTGCAAGGTCGCGGTCGAAAAGCTCCACGCGCAAGTGAAGAACGTGAACGACTACGCCGAATCGCTCCCGTCCTATGTCTCCGGCCCGACGCCCCCGCCGGTGGTGACGATCGATTCCTGCACGTTTACCGTCAGCGGCGGTCCGGCGCTCGGCGTGTTCCAGGTGACCAAAGTGGACAAAGGCCAGTGGCTGATCACCGGCCATACGTCCGGCCCCGAGAAGTGCCCCGCACCCACGGCGACCTCGACCCCGGGCTGACCGTCAGGCAGGCGAGCTGATCGGCAACCGGGTCTCCCCCGTGTCCGAGTACGCGAAGAAGTCCACCAACGACGCCGCGAAAGCCGGGTGCGCCACCGCTTCCATGTGGTTCCCGGGAACCCGCACCAGCCGCGCGCCCGCGATCCCCGCTGCGAGGCGCTCCGGCTGCGTCGCCAGTTCGTCCGACTCCCCGGCCAGGATCAGCGTCGCCGCAGAGAGGTTCGTCAGCTGCATCGGGCCGTGCGGGGTCGCGTGCATGACCGCGGCCAGCGCTTCGACGTCCGCGCCCGCCCGGCGGGCCAGGCGGCGGAACGGGCGCGCCGCCGAGGGCACCTCTGACCGGTCTTCGGCCAGCAGTCCCGCCGCGATCTGGCTCCGGTTGACCACCCGGGCGTCCACGCCGCCGAAGTCCACGATTCCCGCCCCGACCCCGCCGACCGCGAGGCAGCGGACTCGCCGGTCACGCGTAGCCACCAGCAGCGACACGATCGCGCCCATCGAATAGCCCGCCAGGCAGACCTCTTCCAGACCGAGTTCGTCGAACAGCGCGGTCAGGTCCGCGGCCATGATGTCCTCGCCGTAGGCCGCCGGGTCGTGCGGCTTCTCCGACTCGCCGTGCCCGCGCGCGTCCAGCGCGATCACCGTGAAGCCCGCCTTGACCAGCGCGTCCACGACTCCGGGGTTGACCCAGTTCACCTGGGTGTCGGCGGCGAAACCGTGGTGCAGCACGACGGGCCGCCGGTGCCGTCCGTCGCCCTCCCAGACGGTGTAGCTCAGCTGGAGCCCGTCGGGGGCGATGAACGTCGTTGGCATATGTCCATGAGACACGAAAAAAGGGTGGTCACGCACGAAGCGTGACCACCCTTTCGCGTGATGTGCGACTCAGACCGCCGCGTCCTCGGTGAGGAGGTTGCGGGTCCGCGCCGGGTCGACCGGGATGCCCGGGCCCATCGTGGTGGTGAAGGTGATCTTCTTGACGTAGCGGCCCTTGGCCGACGACGGCTTGGCGCGCAGGATCTCGTCCAGCGCGGCCGCGTAGTTCTCCACCAGCTTCTCGGTGTCGAACGACGCCTTGCCGATCACCAGGTGCAGGTTGGCCTGCTTGTCGACGCGGAAGTTGATCTTGCCGCCCTTGATGTCCTTCACGGCCTTCTCGACCGCGGGGGTCACCGTGCCGGTCTTCGGGTTCGGCATGAGGCCGCGCGGGCCGAGGATGCGGGCGATGCGGCCCACCTTGGCCATCTGGTCCGGCGTCGCGATCGCGGCGTCGAAGTCGAGCCAGCCACCCTGGATGCGCTCGATCAGTTCGTCGGTGCCCACCGCGTCCGCGCCGGCGGCTTCGGCCTCAGCGGCCTTGTCGCCGACGGCGAAAACGATGACGCGGGCGGTCTTACCGGTGCCGTGCGGCAGGTTCACGGTGCCGCGGACCATCTGGTCGGCCTTGCGCGGGTCGACCCCGAGACGCATCGCGACCTCGACGGTCGCGTCCATCTTCGTCTTGGAGGTCTCCTTCGCCAGCTTCACGGCCTCGAGCGGCGCGTACAGGCGCGCCTTGTCGATCAGCTCGCTGGCCTGGCGGTAGGCCTTGCTGTGCTTGGTCATGCTTCTGTCCTCAAATCAATGGATCAGTGTGGTGGCGAGCCAGCACTGGCTCTCCCACGGGTTGCTTTGAAAGTCAGCCTTCGACCGTGATGCCCATGGAGCGGGCAGTGCCGGCGATGATCTTCGCGGCCTGGTCGATGTCGTGCGCGTTGAGGTCGGTCTCCTTGGTCTTCGCGATCTCGCGGACCTGGTCCCAGGTGACCTTGGCGACCTTGGTCTTGTGCGGCTCGCCGGAGCCCTTCTCCACGCCCGCGGCCTTGAGCAGCAGCTTGGCGGCCGGCGGCGTCTTCAGCTTGAAGTCGAACGACCGGTCTTCGTAGACGGAGATCTCGACCGGGACGACGTCCCCGCGCTGCGACTCGGTCGCGGCGTTGTAGGCCTTGCAGAACTCCATGATGTTGACGCCGTGCTGACCCAGCGCCGGGCCGACCGGCGGCGCGGGGTTGGCCGCACCCGCCTTGATCTGCAGCTTGATGATCGCCGCAAGCTTCTTCTTCTTGGGTGGCATTACCTTGTGTCCTTCTTAACTGACGTGAGTCCCCCGCACACCTGCCAGTACGCGGGGACTGCCGACCGGGATGGCCCGGCCGTCAGATCTTGGAGACCTGGCTGAACGAGAGCTCGACCGGGGTCTCCCGGCCGAAGATCGACACCAGGACCTTCAGCTTCTGCCCGTCGACGTTGACCTCGGAGATCGTGGCGGGCAGCGTGGCGAACGGGCCGTCCATGACGGTGACCGACTCGCCGACCTCGAAGTCGACCTCGACGGCGGGCGCGCCGGACGACGCGGCCGCGGCGGATTCCCCGCCCTTGGCCGCCTTGGCCGGGGCTTCCTTCTCGACCTGCGGGGCGAGGAACTTCAGCACCTCGTCCACGGTCAGCGGCGACGGCCGCGAGGTGGCCCCGACGAACCCGGTGACGCCCGGGGTGTTGCGCACCGCGCTCCACGACTGGTCGTTGAGGTCCATCCGGACCAGGATGTAGCCGGGCAGCACCTTGCGCTGCACCTGCTTGCGCTGGCCGTTCTTGATCTCGGTGACCTCTTCGGTCGGAACCTCGATCTGGAAGATGTAGTCCTCGACGTCCAGGGTCTGGGTACGCGTCTCGAGGTTGGTCTTGACCTTGTTCTCGTAACCGGCGTACGAGTGCACGACGTACCACTCGCCCGGCGCGGCCTTGAGCTCGGCGCGCAGCGCGGCGACCGGGTCGTCCGCCTCGGGGGCGGGCTCGGTCACGTCGTCGTCCGATTCCTCGGCGACGTCGGACTCGTCGGCGGCGGCGACCTCGTCCTCGGCGACGGGCACCTCGACGGACTCGGCGGACTCCTCGTCGCCGGGCGCCGTCTGCACCTGCTCGTCGGAAAGCTCGGTCAGGTCGCGACCGGCTTCGGTGCCGTTGTCGGAGGTCACGTTCCGTCCTCTCAGTTGATCGCTTGCCGGGCCGGACCGGGGCCCGGCCAGCGCGGTGGCGCGCCCGTCGGGCGTCAGCCGAAGACCAGCCCGACCAGCTCCTTGAAGCCGAGGTCGAGACCGCTCACGAGGGCCACCATGAACACCACGAACACCAGCACGACCGCGGTGTAGGTGACCATCTGCTTGCGGTTGGGCCAGATGACCTTGCGCAGTTCGGCCCAGACCTCGCGGATGAACCGCGTGAACCGGGCGAACACCGAGGCCTTCTTCGCCTTCCGGTCCCGCTTGGGGGTCGGCGCGCCCTTGGCGTCGGCGGGCTTCGCGACCTTGTCGCCCGCCTTGCCGGACGGACGGGTCGAGCCCGGCCGTGCCTCGGACTTGCCTGCCGGCCGAGCGGAAGCGCGGCGTTCGCGCCGAGCCGCGGCGGACACCGGGCGGGATTCGACTCCGGGCTGCTTGCCCGAATCGTCCTGCTCGTGCTCGCCGCTGGCGTCGCTGTCGCTCACGACCACTCCTCCGCTCCACCAGTTCCCGTACGCAGGGGTGACAGGACTTGAACCTGCAACCTGCGGTTTTGGAGACCGCTGCTCTGCCAATTGAGCTACACCCCTGTGGAGCCCGGTCACCCTGGCTCCGGAGGACGCATTCCATCGTCCCCACCATCCGGCGGGGATGACCGTAGTGCGTTCCGAGTTCCGAAGTCTACGGCAAGCCGGATGTTGCCTTGCAACCCAGCCCCCTCGACGCCCGCGCGGCACCCCCGAGGCGGCCGTTCCGGGTCCTTCGGACAGCTTCCCGAACCCCACGGCGAAGATCACCCGAACGTGCGAATATAGGCCCGTGCACCGTAATCCGATTAATCGCGAAGCCGTCGGCGAGGCCCCCTCGTACGCCGGGGCACGCCGTGTCGCGGGCATTCGGATTCATTGCGCGGCAAACAAAATCGGCGCTGCCGCCGCGAATTTTTCTCGCCGGGGCAGCAAGATCAACCCGACGGCAGATGATCTTCATTGCCCGGCAAGCAAAACTCATGATCAAGGAGCACCGGTGACGACACTTCGGCTTGGGCTCGCTTTGCCGCAGTACGGCAAGCTCGCCGACCCCTCCGCCATCGCCGGCTTCGCCACCGAAGCGGAGCGCATCGGCTTCGCCTCGCTGTGGGTCGGCGACCGGGTTCTGACTCCGGTCTCCCCCAAGACCTATTACCCGTCCGGAACACCCGAACGGCCGTACCCGCCGGAGTTCGTCCGCTTCGTCGATCCGCTGCTGGCGCTGACCATCTCCGCGAACTCGACGGAGTCCGCACGGCTGGGGTCGAGCACTCTCAACGGCCCGCTCTACTCGCCGGTGCTGCTGGCGCGCTCCCTGACGTCGCTGGATCTGCTGTCCGGCGGCCGGCTCGACGTCGGGCTCGGGCTCAGCTGGCTCCGCGACGAGTACACCGCCGCCGGGGTGCCGTGGGAGCACCGCGGCGCGCGGCTGGCCGAGCTGGTCGAGGTGCTGCGGACGCTGTGGACCGCGGATCCGGCCGGGCACCAGAGCGAACGCTGGGACATCCCGGACTCGCTGATCGGCCTCCGTCCGATGCAGCGGCCCGGCCCGCCGGTGCTGCTGGGCGGGGCGTCGGACGCGGCGCTGCGGCGCGTCGGCCGGATCGCCGACGGCTGGCTGCCCGCCGGGCTCCCGGTCCCGATGCTGCGCCAGAAGTGGGCGGTGGTCGTCGAATCCGCGGAGAAGGCCGGACGGGATCCGGAGTCGCTGCGCCGGGTGCTGCGGATCAACCCGACGCCGGGTTCGAAGGTCGCGACCATCGACGACGTCGCAGGTCAGCTCAAGGCCGCGGAAGCCGAGGGCATCACCGAGGCGCTGGTCGATCTGCACTATGTGGCCGAAACCGTCCCGCACGCGCTGGAGCTGGCCGGCGAGCTGCACGGTGCTGTCTTTGCGTGATCACCCGTAAGCGGGTCGTCGGCGAGGGGCGGGACCGGTAGAACGGTCGAGTGGGGGCTAACAAGAGCGGTGGATGCGGGTTGCTCGTCCTCGTTGTCGTGGGGGCGCTGCTGGCCGTCGGCTACTACAAGTCGAAGCACGATTCGTCGTCCGCACCGCCGTCCGGCGCGGACACCGGCGGCGGCAGCGGCCGGTACGTCGCACTCGGCGACTCGTACACGTCGGCGCCGCGCACCGGGAAGCAGTCGGGCTCGCCGGCCGGCTGCGCGCGCTCGGACAACAACTATCCGCACCTGGTGTCCGCGAAGCTGAAACCGGCGAAGTTCGTGGACGTCAGCTGCAGCGGCGCGACCACGGACGACCTGACCGACACCCAGTCGACGCGCAACGGCTCGAACCCGCCGCAGTTCGACTCGGTCACCTCGGACACGACGCTGGTCACCCTCGGCATCGGCGGCAACGATGTGGGATTCATCGCACTGGCGCAGTCCTGCGTGACCGCGCACGAAAGCGCCTCGCCGTGCAAGGACCGGCTCACCGCGGGCGGCAAGGACCAGCTGGCCGACCGCATCGGCGAAGCCGCGAAGAAGGTCGGCAGCGCGCTCGATCAGATCCACAAGAAGGCGCCGAAGGCGCGAGTGGTCGTCGTCGGCTACCCGACGGTCCTTCCCGATGGCGACGGCTGCTGGCCGGTTCTGCCGTTGGGCTCCGGCGATGTGGCGTATCTGCGGGATGCGCTCGGGAAGCTCAACGACGCCTTGTCCGACCAGGCCAAGTCTCACGACGCCGGGTTCGCGGACACGGCTGAGCCGAGCAAGGGGCATGACGTCTGCGCGAATTCGGATGTGAAGTGGGTCGAGGGAGTGGTCCCGACGTCCTCGGCCGCGGCACTGCATCCGAACGCGCGGGGCGAGGCGGGGATGGCTGGCGTGGTGGAGTCGGTGCTCGGGGTGCACTAGGCCGTCTGGCGCGCGGGTGCCGAGGTACGTGAGGGGAACCCTGAGGGAATCTGATTCCCTCAGGGTTCCCCTCACGGACTTTCGCAGGAGCGCAAGCCACGCAGCCGGTGGCGTTCGGTGCGTCAGGGGCGGACGAGAGCCTGCGGTTTGCCCAGCACGGTCTTGCCCTCGAACTTCACCGTCAAGTCGATCCGGGCCAGCCCGTCGTCCGTCATGGCACCGACCTTGCCGGTCACCTCGACCAGCGCGCCCTCGTCGTTGTCCGGCACCACGACCGGGCGGGTGAAGCGCGTGCTGAAGTCCACGAGGCGGGCCGGGTCGCCGAGCCAGTCGGTGACGATGCGGCCGGACAGGGCCATCGTGAGCATGCCGTGCGCGATCACGTCCGGGAGGCCGACCTTGGTCGCGAAGTGCTCGTTCCAGTGGATCGGGTTGAAGTCGAGCGAGGCTCCGGCGTAGCGGACCAGCTGGTCGCGCGTGATGCGGACCTCCAGCGGAGGCAGTTCGTCGCCGATGTTCACGCTTCCGCCCCCCGAACCACGAGCTGGGCCCGCGTCGTGCACACGAGTTTGCCGTCCGCGTCGGTGATTTCCGCGCGGAGGTTGATGAAGTCGTTGCCCGCCCGCGCCATGATCGTTTCGATCGTGGCCGAGATTTCCAGCTCGTCGCCCGCGTGCACTGGGCGCTCGTAGCGGAAGCCCTGGTCGCCGTGGACCATCCGGGAGTAGTCGAGGCCGAGCGCGGGGTCGGTCACGATGCCGTTGATCTTCGGCAGGTTGAGGATGGTGAGGAAGGTGGGCGGCGCGAGCACGTCCGGGTGGCCGGCCGCGCGGGCCGCCTCCGGGTCCCGGTACACCGGGTTCGGGTCCCCGATCGCGTCGGCGAACTCGCGGATCTTCTCCCGGCTCACGAAGTACTTGCTGTCCGACGGGTACTCCCGCCCGGTGAACGACTGGTCCAAAGGCACGCGAAGAAGGCTAACCGAGCCGCGTCGCCGACCCGCGCGGGTGCCAGAACTGGCCAGTAGACAGCGAAAAGCCGCCCCGGCGCGTGGCCGGGGCGGCTTTTCGAAGCTGGTAAAAGACCGCCTGCGTCAGCGGGTCTCTTTGTGAGTCCGGTGCGTACCGCAGTTCGGGCAGAACTTCTTCATCTCCAGGCGATCCGGGTTGTTGCGCCGGTTCTTCTTGGTGATGTAGTTGCGGTGCTTGCACTCCTCGCACGCCAGCGTGATCTTGGGTCGCACGTCGGTGGCAGCCACAGCGTTTCCTTCTCTCTCAGATCCGGGGGCCAGCCCCGTCGTTACCGCGTAGCGGTGGCCGGACTTGAACCGGCGACACAGCGATTATGAGCCGCTTGCTCTGCCAACTGAGCTACACCGCCCTTACATGACCCAAGCCGCGACACGCTAACGTGACGCGGCTAGAGGTCGAGAGCCCCTTTACGGAATCGAACCGTAGACCTTCTCCTTACCATGGAGACGCTCTGCCGACTGAGCTAAAGGGGCCTGCCTCTCGCGAGGACTTGGAAAGATTAGCAAGGGGGTTCACCCGGCTGTGCAACCGGGGTCGGTTAACCGCAAAACCTCAGGTCAGCAGGGTCAGCACGGTCTCCGAGTGCCGCCCCGGCGAGCGCGCCGTGCGGGCCTGCAGCCACGCCTCGAGGCGGTCTTCCGGCAGCGGCCGCGAGATCAGATAACCCTGTGCGACGTCACATCCCATCGCCTCGAGCTGATCGCGCGCCACGTCCTCTTCGACGCCTTCCGCCACCACCGTCAGGCCCAGCGAGTGGCCGAGCTCGACAATCGACCGCACCACCGCGAGGTCGCCGAGATCGGTGCCCATGCCGAGCACGAAGCTCTTGTCGATCTTGACCTGATCGACCGGCAGCTGGCGCAGATACGCGAGCGACGAGTAGCCGGTGCCGAAGTCGTCCACCGCCAGCACGATGCCCAGCGAATGCAGCTCGCGCAGGATCGGCAGTGCCTTCTGCGGGTCGGACATCACGCCGGACTCGGTCAGCTCGAACGTCAGCAGTTCCGGCGGCACGTCGAAGCGTTCCAGTTCGCGCTGGACCTTCGCTGGGAAGTCGTCGTCGGACAGATTCCGCACGGACAGGTTCACCGCCGCGGAGATGCGCAGGCCCTCGTCGAGCCACTTGCGCACGCGCTTCAGCGATTCCTCCAGCACGAACGACGTCAGCACGCCGATCAGGCCGGCCGCTTCGATCGCGGGCACGAACTCGTCCGGGCCGAGCCTGCCGAACTCCGGGTGCACCCAGCGCACGAGCGCCTCGACGCCTTGCACCTGACGGTTCGGCAGCGTCACCTTCGGCTGGTAGTGCACGGAGACGTGGCCGTCTTCCAGCGACTGCCGGAACTGCGTGACCATCTGGAACCGGCGCAGGAAGATCTGTCCCATGCTCGGCACGTAGCCGCGCACTTCCTCGCCGCCGCGGGTGGCGCGGACGGCGACGTCGGCGCGCTGCAGCAGGCCGTCGACGTCGACCTCGCCGTTGTCGTCCACGGAGCTGGCGTAGCCGATCATCGCGTTGGCTTCGACGGAAAGCCGGTCCACCGGATACGGCTCGGACAGCTGGACCCGCAGCCGTTCGGCGGCGCGGTGGGCGTCGTCGACCGTGCAGTCCACGAGCAGCGCGGCGAAGGACGCGCCTTCGAGCCGGGCGAGCGGGACGTCCGGGCCGAGTGCGCCGCGGATGCGCGTGCCCGCGGCGACGACCATCCGGTCCGCCCACGAGTAGCCGAGCGCGTCGCTGACCGTGGAGAAGACGTCGAGGTCGATCCGCAGCACCACGACCTCCGCCGATTCGCGCAGCGGATCCCGAGAGACCTGCTGGAATCCCGGCCGATTCAGGTGCCCGGTGAGCGGGTCATGGTAGGCGTCGTGGCGAAGCGTGGCGAGCAGCCGCCGGTTGTCGAGCGACGTCGCGAGGTGGCTGGCCATCGTGCCGAGCAGCTGGACGTCGTACTTGCCGAAGCCGCGCCAGCGCGAGAGCCGGTCGTGCGCTTCGACGACGCCGAGCAGCTTGTTCGCACTGCGCAACGGCACCACGAGCGCTTCCTGCGCACTGCGTTCCAGCAGCGCCGCGCGGACGTCCGGGTTGGCCTCGGTGATCCGGAAGTGCCGGACGTGCGCGCCGGGCAGGCGCAGCAGCGGATCGTCGTTGGCCGGGTCCGAGGCCGGAAGTTCGTTGCCCGCGACCACGACGCGCATCGGATCGTCGGCCTCGAGGCGCAGCCGGAGCACGACGCGTCCGGCGGCCAGCTGGTCCTTGATCCGCTCGGCGATCGTGGCCCATTCGCGCACGTCGACTCCGCCCACCAGTTCCTCGGCGCGGCTCGCCGGACGTGCCGCGGCCTGCTGACCTGATCGCGCGACCATCAGGCTCACGTCGGACAGCGCCTCCATGTCCCGCTGTTCGCGAAGCAGATCGGAATACGCCCAGTACAGCGCGGTCAGGCCGAGGAACACCGCCAGCACCAGCGGCCAGGCCTGCGGAGTGCTCGCGATGACGAGATAGCCGGTGAGGCCGACCGAAGCGTTGACGAACCCGACCACGAGGATGCGGCCGGTCAGCCGGATCGCGGTGCTCACGCGCATCCGGCGGCGCAGCACGCGCACGGCGGCCAGCGCGAGCAGCGTGCTGACCAGCGGCGCGGTGAGCGTGCCGGCGAGCGCGGCGACCCACGGCATGGTCGGTCCGCCGCCCATGGCCAGGTGCACGAGCCCGGCGACGGCGAACGCACCGGTGATTTCGAGCAGGAACGCGCCCGCGTTGTAGAGGACCCGGCCGGCAACCTTGCGGGCCAGCAGCGTGCCGATGCCCGCCACGAGATGCGCGGCGAGGACCACTTCGAACGGGGCGACGAAGAAACCGATTACCAGCGGGATCTCGGTGAATGAGATGGTCCACGAAATGCCGCTGCGGACGTCGACGTTGATGCCGAGCTGTTCGGCGAGCAGGAACGCGACCGCGAGCACCGGGCCGATCCACCAGAGCTTGGCCGAGCCGTGGAACGGCAGCCAGGCGCCGACGGCGAAGGCCGCGAGCAGGCCGAGGCCCAGCACGAAGAAGGTGTAAACGCGGAAGCGGCTTTCGTCCGTGCGGCCTTCGGCCGGTGCGGAGCCAGCACCTCCCGAGCCCATCGCCTCCGGCGCGGTTCCGGGATGGGCGTTGCTGTCCGGCATCCGACCTTCCTTCCCGGCTGCCCGGTCGCGCTCGTCCGTGACGTCAGGTGTGGGCGAGGGCGCCACCTTACCCCGTAGGGCGTACCGGCGTCCCTTTCGAGACAGTAGGAGATCACCCCAGGGTTAACAATGGGCGTTCTTCTCTGACCTGCGTGGACCAAGGAGTGAAACTCCCGGTTCGTCCCGGAACCCCCGAGCCGGGGAGTGTTCTGGGGGTCTTTTCCGGCCCGGTCGGCGGACAATGGCGGCATGCACAACGACGTGACAGCCACCGGCCATGCGGCGCGCATCGCCACGGTGGACGCGCTGCTTCCCGCGCCGCTCCCCTTCGAGGTCGGAGGGGATTCCGCCCTGCTTTCCGCCGAGGTCGGCGACACCACCGCGGCCGGTCTGACGACCTGTACCGGACTCGGCCCGGACAGCCCGCGCTCGATGTGGCGGGCGCTCGTCGAGCACCGGCTGGAGGTCCAGCTCGCCGGTCCCGATCCGGCCGCCGGCCTCGACGCTTTGCTCACTCGATGGGATGAACACCTGGGGTCCCTCGCCCGAGTGGGGGATACGGAGTGCGCCGCGGTGCTCTCCCGGCCCAGCCGCGACACCGCCGGGGCCACCGAACTCCTCCGGCACGGCTTCGCCCCGGTGGGCGTGCTCGCGGTCCGCCCGGCACAGCGGATGGCCGCCGGGCCCGACACGACGCCCGGCGTATGCATCCGGCACGCGACGCCGGACGACCTCTCCACCGCGGTCGCGCTGCAGCTGGAATTGCAGCGGTACGACGCGCAGTTCGGCCGGATCACGCTCCGTCCCGGCGTCGAGGAGCTGATCACCAAGGAACTGCTCCACCACCTCGAACGGCCTGAGCCGCAGGTGTGGATCGCGGAGCTGTACGGCCAGCCGCTCGGCATGGTCGTGCTGCAGATGCCTGACGAGACCGGCTGGATCCGGCACCGGGTCGCGGCTTCCCGGGTGGGCTATCTGTCCTCGCTGGCGGTGTCCGAGGCAGCTCGGTCGTCCGGTGTCGGCACCGCGCTGGCCACCCACGCGCACCAGGTCTTCGACGAGGCGGGCGCGGATGTCGTGCTGCTGCACCACGCCGTAGCGAATCCGCGGTCGACGCCGTTCTGGTACGCGCAGGGTTACCGGCCGCTGTGGACCGGCTGGCAGCGTCGGCCTGCGGTGCGTTCTCGCTAGTCTGGCGGGGTACGGCCCGTTCGAGGGGAGTCCCAGTGACCGAAAAGCCCGACGCTGCACCGAAAGCGCCGGAAGGCGTCGATGTCGAGAAACCCTCGGCCGCGCGGGTCTACGACTGGTACCTGGGCGGCAAGCAGAACTGGGCGGTGGACCGGGAATTCGGCCGCAAGGTCGAGAAGATGTGGTCGCTCGCCCGGCCCGGCGCGAAGCAGAACCGCGAGTTCATGAACCGCGTGGTGCGAGCCGCGCTGGACGCGGGCATCCGGCAGTTCCTCGACCTCGGCTCCGGCGTGCCGACCGCGGGCAACGTGCACGAGGTGGTCGAGGCCGAACTCGGCGACGACGACGAGGCCACTGTGGTGTACGTCGACTACGAGCCGGTGGCCGTGGCGCACGCGACGCTGATTCTCGAGGACGAGGCGGCCACCGACTGGGCCGGCATCGTCCAGGCGGACATGCGCGATCCCAGGGCCGTGCTGAGCGATCCGCGCACCCGCGAGCTGATCGACTTCGACAAGCCGGTGTGCGTGATGCTGATGGCGGTGCTGCACTTCGTCGGCCCGGACGACGATCCGGACGCCGTCGTGCGCGCCTACCGCGACAAGCTCGTGTCCGGCAGCTGGCTGGCGATCTCGCAGATGAGCGAGGGCGACGGCAGCGGTCCGGCGTTGGAGGGGCTGCGCTGGTTCGTCGAGCAGTACCGCAAGACGAGCAATCCGATGTGGCTGCGCGACCGCGACGAGATCGAGCCGTTCTTCGGCGGCTGGCCGCTGCTGGAGCCGGGGATCACGCATCTGCCGGACTGGCGGCCGGAGCGCGAGCTGAACGCCGTCGAAGCGGAGGCTCGCCCGTTCGCCTGGTGCGCCGTGGCGCAGAAGCCGTGACCGCGCCGGATGCGCCCCGTGGCGTGGACGTCGACAAGCCGTCCGCCGCCCGGATCTACGACTGGTACCTCGGCGGCACCCAGAACTGGGCGGTGGACCGGGAATTCGGCCGCCGCGTGGAGAAGGTGTGGCCGCTGATCCGGCCGATGTCGCGGGAGAACCGGGCGTTCATGAACCGGGTCGTGCGGGCGGCGCTGGACGCGGGGATCCGGCAGTTCGTCGACCTCGGGTCCGGCGTGCCGACGGCGGGCAACGTGCACGAGATCGTCCGCGAGAAGCTGCCGGCGAGGGTCGTGTACGTCGACTACGAGCCGGTCGCGGCGGCGCATTCGCGAGTGATCCTCGAAGGCGAGGAGGCGACCGACTGGGCCGGGATCGTCGAGCGCGACATCCGCGATCCGGAGGCGATCTTCGCCGACGAGATCACCCAGGAGCTGATCGACTGGTCGCAGCCGGTGTGCCTGCTGATGATCACCGTGCTGCACTTCCTCGGCCCTGGCGACCGGCCGGAAGAGCTCGTCGCCGCCTACCGCGAGCAGCTCGCGCCCGGCTCGTGGCTGGCCGTCACGCACGCCACCTGCCGGGACGACGCGCCGCCGGAGCGGGCCGCCGAGGTCCGCGCGTTCGTGGACGCGTACAAGGACACGTCGAACCCGGCGTACCTGCGTTCCGACGACGAGATCCGGCCGTTCTTCGGCGGCTGGCCGCTGCTGGAGCCGGGGATGAGCGCGCTGCCGGACTGGCGGCCGGACGAGCCGGTGTCGGAGTTCGCCGCGGAGGTCCGGCCGTTCGGCTGGGGTGCGGTCGCGGTGAAGCCCTGACTTCTCTCCCAGCGAACACTCCCTGGGAAACAAACCCGCCCTTCGGAGAGTTGAGCAAGGCAGACTCAACTTATTCGAGGAGTGCACATGTCCGACCCCCGCCTCCTGCCCGTCCTCCCGCTCGATGACGACGTCGTGCTGCCGGGCATGGTGGTCCCGCTCGACCTCGGCGACGCAGAGACCCGGGCCGCAGTGGAGTCCGCACAGGCCAAGACCCCCGCGACCGCGTCGTTCCCCGGGATCCGCTCGGGCGCGGCGAGCAAGGCCGAAGTCCTGATCGTCCCGCGCGTGCACGGCGAGTACGCCGAACTGGGCACCGTCGCGACCGTCGAACGGATCGGCCGCGTTCCCGGCGGCAAGACCGCCGTGTTGCTCCGCGGCACCGCACGCGCCTCCGTCGGCCGCATCGCCGACGGCCCCGGCGCGGCCCGCTGGGTGCACGCCGACGCGGCTGACGAAACTTCCGACGACCGCACCGCGCAGCTCGCCGCGGAGTACAAGGCCGTGGTCATCTCGGTGCTGCAGCAACGCGGCGGCTGGCAGATGATCGATGCCGTCCAGCAGGTCGAGGAGCCGTCCGCGATCGCCGACCTGGCCGGCAACGCGCCCTACCTGTCCACTGATCAGAAGCTGGAGCTGCTGAGCGCGCTCGACGTCAGCGTCCGGCTGGAGAAGGCCCTCGAGTGGAGCCGGGAGTACCTGGCCGAGCTGGAGGTCACCGAGACCATCCGCAAGGACGTCGCCGACGGGATGGAGAAGCAGCAGAAGGAATTCCTGCTGCGCCGCCAACTCGAGGCGATCCGCAAGGAACTGGGCGAACTCGACGGCACCGCGGCCGACGACGACTACCGCGCCCGGGTGGAATCCGCCGACCTGCCGGACGAGGTGCGCAAGGCCGCGCTGGCCGAGGTCGACAAGCTGGAGCGGACGTCCGAGCAGTCGCCAGAAGGCGGCTGGATCCGGACCTGGCTCGACACGGTGCTGGAGCTGCCGTGGAATGAGCGGACCGAGGACGTCTACGACATCGCCGCCGCGCGCGCCGTGCTCGACGCGGACCACGCTGGTCTGGACGACGTCAAGGAACGGATCATCGAGTACTTGGCCGTGCGCAAGCGCCGTGCGGAATCGGGCCTCGGCCCGGTCGGCGGACGGCGTTCCGGTGCGGTGCTCGCGCTCGCCGGTCCTCCCGGAGTCGGCAAGACGTCGCTGGGCGAGTCCGTCGCGAAGGCGATGGGACGCAAGTTCGTGCGCGTCGCGCTGGGCGGCATCCGGGACGAGGCGGAAATCCGCGGCCACCGGCGCACGTACGTCGGCGCGCTGCCGGGCCGGATCGTGCGGGCCATCAAGGAAGCCGGTTCGATGAACCCGGTCGTGCTGCTCGACGAGATCGACAAGGTCGGGGCGGACTACCGCGGCGACCCGACGGCGGCGCTGCTCGAAGTGCTGGACCCGGAACAGAACCACACGTTCCGCGACCACTACCTCGAGGTCGAGCTGGATCTGTCCGACGTGGTCTTCCTGGCGACGGCCAACGCGCTGGAAACCATCCCCGGCCCGCTGCTGGACCGGATGGAACTGGTGACGCTGGACGGCTACACCGAGCACGAGAAGGTCACCATCGCGCGGGATCACCTGCTCCCCCGCGAACTCGAACGGGCCGGCCTGGCATCCGGCGACGTGGTGCTGACCGACGACGCGTTCAGCCGGATCGCCGCCGAGTACACCCGCGAGGCCGGGGTGCGCGACGCGAACCGGACGATCGCGAAGGTGCTGCGGAAGATCGCTACGAAGGTGGCCTTGGGTTCGGTCTCGCTGCCGCTTTCGGTGTCCGCCGCGGACCTGGAGACCTACCTCGGCCGCCCGCGGCACGTGCCGGAATCCTCGCTGCCGACGGCGACCCAGCGGACGTCTTTGCCAGGCGTGGCAACCGGTTTGGCGGTTACCGGCGCTGGCGGGGACGTGCTGTACATCGAGGCGTCGCTGGCCGATCCGGAGAGCGGGGCTTCGGGCCTGCAGCTGACCGGGCAGCTGGGTGACGTGATGAAGGAGTCGGTGCAGATCGCGCTGTCGTACCTGCGGTCGCACGGGGCGGAGCTGGAGTTGCCGGTGGGAGACCTGCGAGAGCGGGGAATCCACGTGCACGTGCCGGCCGGTGCCGTACCGAAGGACGGTCCTTCTGCCGGTGTCACGATGACGACCGCGCTGGCTTCGCTGCTGTCGGGCCGGGTGGTCCGGGCTGATGTGGCGATGACCGGGGAGGTTTCGCTGACCGGGCGGGTGCTGCCGATCGGCGGGGTGAAGCAGAAGCTGCTGGCCGCGCACCGGGCGGGGATGAAGACGGTGATCATTCCGCAGCGGAACGAGCCTGATCTGGACGATGTGCCTGCTGAGGTGTTGTCACAGCTGGAGGTGCACGCGGTGGCTAACGTGCGGGAGGTGTTGGAGTTGGCGCTGACTCCGGCTTCTTCGGAGGTTCGGCAGGCGGCTTGATCTCTTGGTGAGGCAAGGCCTCGTCCTTCCCGGGTTCGGGAGGGGCGGGGTCTTTGCTTTGTTCCGGGGTTTTGTCGTGGTGCGCGGCGAGAGGTTCCGCAACCCCAACAGCGTCGCCCGGAAGATGTGCGACCTCGCCACCAACCACAATGGCTATCGAGGCGTCCGAACACGCTCCGGCAAAATCGAACTCGGCGTCGTCCGGACTTTCGAGGCACCGGGCGCGGACCCGACGCTGGACGACGAGAAGATCGAGAGAGCTCGGCCGGGCCAGGAACGGGTCGCGAACAAAGCAGGTGAGTTCGACGTCGCGAAGACTGACGGCGCGCGTGGCGGAACGTCGCCGAATCCCACCACCGCACGCAGTTCAACTGCTCAGTATCGACTAAAAAGAACCTGACGCACTTGGCGTGGCCCTGTCCGAAATGACGCTGGCTGATCTAGCGGACCGAGTCGCCAGCGGCGTAGGCGCACGTCAGGAGAAGTCGACCTTCTCCCACTCGAATCCCTCCGCCCAAGCCGAGTCGCCCTCCGCGAAGCCGGTGAACGCTGTCACCACCTCCGCCAGGCTCCCGGCCTCCGTGCGGTAATGCCGCTCCGGCGACCCGTCCCGACGCTCCAGCGAGAACTTCCCCTTCGGAGCCGCCGCGAACTTGCCCTGTCCTATTTGGACATAGTGATCGCCGCGTTCCAAGACCGCGTACCAGTTCTTCGCCGACAACCGGCCCAGCGCCGCCTTGATCCCTGCCGCATCAGGGTTTTCGACCCGGGAGCCGTCGCACATGGTCAGGTCCAGGACGTTCGGCCGGTGCACCTCGCCAGTCTGCGGATTGAACACCGTCAAGTCGTGTTTTCGGGCCAGGTCAAGGACAACGCGCGTCACCTCGACCGCGCGCGGGTGTTGCATCGTCAGTACCGCGCCATCGCCGGAGCGCTCGATCGCCGCGTTCCATGGGGATGCTTCGAGGTCCTCGTGCAGTTCCGGGTATTTCGCGGTCAGGTCACGGCAGAACCCGTCAAGCGACGAGTCAGCCGGGTCCGAACCTTCGCAAAGACGGGCGTAGCGGGCTTGCGGATCATCGGCATCCCCAGCCCAGACTCCCAGGTCGTAGCTCACCATGCCCCCTCAGGAAAGAATCAGCTCTGCGCCCCCGCGAGCAGAGCCACGTTCATCACGTACTCGCCATATCCCGACTTGGCCAGTTTGGTCCCCAGCGCATGGCATTCGTCCGCGCTGATGAAGCCCATCTTCAGCGCGACCTCTTCCAGACACGCGATCCGCACGCCGGTCCGGTGTTCCAGTACCTGCACGAACTGCCCGGCCTCCAGCAGCGAATCGTGCGTGCCCGTGTCGAGCCACGCGAAGCCGCGGCTCAGCTCGATCAGTTTGGCGCGGTCGCGGCGCAGGTAGGAGAGGTTGACGTCGGTGATCTCCAGCTCGCCGCGCGCCGAGGGCTTCAGGTTGCGGGAGATGTCGACGACCTCGTTGTCGTAGAAGTACAGCCCGGTGATCGCGTTGTTCGACCGCGGCTTCTCCGGCTTTTCCTCAATGGACAGCAGGGTGCCGTTCTCGTCGATCTCGCCGACGCCGTAGCGCTCGGGGTCCTTCACCTGGTACCCGAACAGGACGCAGCCGTCCAGGTCGGTCGCCGCGGTGCGCAGGGTGGTGGAGAAGCCCTGGCCGTAGAAGATGTTGTCGCCGAGGACCAGCGCGACCGAATCGTCGCCGACGAAGTCCGCGCCGATCACGAAGGCTTCGGCGAGGCCGTTCGGGCTCGGCTGTTCCGCGAACGAGAAGGACAGGCCGAACTGGCTGCCGTCGCCGAGGAGGCGGCGGAAGTTCGGCAGGTCGGCCGGCGTCGAGATGATCAGGATCTCCCGGATCCCGGCCAGCATCAGCACCGAGATCGGGTAGTAGATCATCGGTTTGTCGTAGACCGGCAGCAGCTGCTTCGACACGGCCTGCGTAATCGGGTGCAGACGGGTTCCGCTGCCCCCGGCGAGCACGATGCCCTTCACAGCCCCTCCTCACGTGCGGTGGTGGGGTTCACCGTACCGAGTGAGCTTCGAGGTCGTCTGGGACTCCGCTCAATTCAGAACGCGGGGCCTTTGCCGAAATACGCCTGGCAGCCGTTCGCGTACTCGGTGGCGATCTCCAGCACGTTCTTCCCGCCGTCGACCGGCAGCACGGTGGACGAGTAGTTGGGGCAGTAGTTGTTGTAGATGCCGGTGATGTGCACCGGCGCGGGCATCTCGTACCAGTTTCCGGCGCCGAAGTTGTCGTTGGCCAGCAGCGTCTGCCCGTTTCCGGACACCGGGGTGCCGTCGGCCCGCGTGTAGATCTGGCCGACCATCACCAGCCGCACGCCGTTCGGGCCGCCGGGGAACAGGGTGGTGGTCTGGGCGTGCTGGAAGTAGTTGCCGTTCGCGGTGTTCACGCGGGTGCCGGGGTCGGCCGGGTCGCCCCAGTTCGCGCCGTCGGCGGAGATTTTGTAATACGGATCGCAGTAGCGGTCGCGGTAGTTGCAGATCTCGTAGCCGAACCAGTACCGGCCGTCGGGCAGCCTGCGGATGTTCGGCATGCCCGGCCGCACCCTGGACGGCCCGATGGCCATCGTGAGCTGCTTGGTTCCCCAGTTGATGCCGTCGGTGGAGGCGACGCGGTTGAGCACCTGGCCGTACTTCGGCGCCTGCGTCTCGTCGGCGTAGTGCAGCCAGAGCGTGCCGCCGGCGTCCACAGTGAACTCCGGCTCCCAGATGCCGTCGTGGTTGTGCGAGAGCGCCGCCTCGGAGAGGTACCGCCAGTTGCGGCCGCCGTCGCGGCTGGCCCACACCTTGATCCCCATCCGGCGCTGCGGACCCGAGTCCTGCCGGTAGGTCGCCGCCCAGAGCAGCGTGCCCGCGCGCAGCCTGCCGACCCGCTGCGGCAGTTCGTAGAGGGTGCCGCAGCATTGGCCGAACTTGGCGTCCGGGTCGCGGATCTCGCTGATCCGGTGGAAGGTCTCGCCCTCATCGGTGCTTTCGAGGATCGGCGCGAACCGGCCGTTGCCGTCCTCGCTGGTCAACGCCGCGATGATGGTCCCGCGACCGAACGGCGAGTACTCCAGCCGCACCAGCCTCGGGTACGAGCCGAAACCGGGTACGAGCAACTTCTTGCCCGCTGCTTCCGCGACCGGCGCGAGCACGGTCGCGAGGACCGCCAGCGAGGTGAGGAAGGCAAGCACGGGAGTCCAGCGGCGCATTCAGAAACTCCTCTCACGACCAGACGGGCGATTACACCACGTGGTCGCCTGGACACCATCGATTTCGCCTGGTCACCCGCGTGAGTCCACCCCTTCGAGGAGATCGCTGGGCTGTTCAGGGGCACCCGCCGCGTAACGACCGGGCGGAGCGTGACGAAAGATCATCGGGAGGCCCCGTCGGGGCACGCTAGGGGGAACCATGCGCCGCACCATCGGGCGTCTCGCCGCTGTCTGCGCGGCGGTGGCGATCACCGCGTCGTGCTCGCTGCAGCCGTCGGGTGTCGGGGCGATCGTGCGCCAGCTGCCGGACGAGCCCAGCCACGTCCCCGCGCCGGTGCTTCCGCCGCCGCCGGAGCTGGAAGAGCCCCGGTTCGTCGAGGCTCCCACTGAGACCCACCAGGGCAAGGGCAACGCGACGGTGCCGCTGACCTGGCCTTCCGGGGTCGCGGGCTTCCTGAAGTTCGACTGCCCGAAGTGCGACGGGCACATCGCGGTGAAGACCGACGGCATAGACAGCCTGCTGGTCAACGCCGGCAACCCCTACCACGGGACGGCCTGGTTCAACGTCTCTCTCGGCGGCAGGTGGGTGCACAAACTGGACATCACCGCGGACGCCGCCTGGACCGCGACGATCACCGACTACCGCGGCCTGCCGATGGTCGAACCGGGCAAACCGCACAGCGCGCACGGCGACGCGGTGCTGGCGATTCCGCCTGGCATGACGCGCGGGAAGTTCACGACGAACTCGCGGGGGCACAGCGGGGTCTGGACGATGTGCGACGGACAGAAGGACCTGGTCGTGAACCAGATCATTCCGTATGACGGGGAGTTCCCGCTGCACGGGCAGGCGTTCGTGGCGGTGGAGGCTTACGACGGGGATTGGACTTTTACGGCCTCGTGACGCGGCCGTTTTCAGGAGCTTTCGTACGCTTTGGTCACGCTGTTGACGAACTCGGAGAGCCGTTCCTGAGTCTCCGCTTGCGTTGCCGTGTCAGCGTTGTTGTCGATTTGAAAGATCCGGCCCTGCAGTGCCCGGTACTTGAGCAACTCGTCGAGGCCTTCGTGGTCGTACAGTTCGCCCGCCGCCGTGGTCGGCAACCGATGGTCGTCCGAGACGGAAATATTCACCGACAATTGGTCGACAGCGATCATCGGCGGCGTGGCCCGGACCTTGAGCCGCCGGTCGCGCGTCTCGGGTTCCGCATGCACGTGAATTACCTGCGATCGCAGCAGGACGTCGTCGCCGAACTCGCGCAGTGCGTCCAGCATGTCGGCTCGAGCGAATTCGACCAGGGTGATGCGCGTGGCGCTTTTGCTCGACCAAACCTGTTCGGCGAGAGACTTCAACGCGGGCTTCAGATGGATTTCGTCAGCCACCCGGAACGCTCCGCCAAGAGAGGGCCGGAACCCCCTTCCACGCGTGTCGTCCAGGAGAATCGCACCGTGGACGAAGTCGCGAAACGCGTATACGTAGTCCGTTAGTTCCTCGGTCTGAAACCGACGTTTCCGCAGCAGCAGGGACAGCTCCCTGCGGATAGTGGACTTTCCGGCTCCGGGGAGCCCGACGATGAAAATGACGGACGAGTCGCGCCGGAACGCGACGTGCGTCACGATGGCTTTCTCCGCGGACTTGTCCAGACGGTAGATGGCCCGGGTTTCGGTGATTCGCTCGAGAATCTGCGACTTGCCAGTCGCGGGCCCGGTGTTCTCCAGGATCTTCTCCGCGATAACGGATTCGTACGGCGCTGAGCTCGCCCAGATTTTCTCGAAGTTGCTGCGAAAGACTTCGAGCAAGGACGGGCCGCCCAGTTTGGTGGGGAAGTTCTTGCCGGAGTCCCGGTAGTTCACGATGATCGTGGCGCTTTCTCCGCCCCGGAAGATGTGGTACGAGACATCCTCGCTGGCCAGAACTCGCGGTACGCGCACTTCGACGCCGCTCTTGACGAGTTCCGCGCCGGCAGTCAACGACTGTTGCGACGTGCTGATGACGACCCGGACCTGACCGCGCCGATGTATTTCCACCCACGCGGCCTGCATTTCCGCGAGAAGACCTTTGTTTTGCGCCGGCGTCAGATTAGGCGTGAAAATGTCGAGATTGTCTACCTGCGGGTTTTTCGAGGCTTGCAAAATGGTCGACACATAGCTTCGCCGATATACCGAACGCGACAATCCCGCGGGAACCTGCCGCCGCTGCCACGCCAATCGTCCGGTTGCGACGACTACCGCGACCGTGAGTCCGCTGAATACTGAAACCGCCCAAGCCAACACAGGTGGCATTAGCATCTCCAGTTGCAGTCGCCAACTGGCCGCTAACTATAGCATTTCCGGACGATTTCCCAGCCGCTGAACAGGTCACGAGCGGGTGGTCTCGCGAGCCCCGCGCACCCGGCCCGAAGTGCCGTTCGACACCGGCGCACCTGCGGGCATCCGAACCGGATACCCGCAGGTCAACGCCAAAAAGTCACCGGTAGTTGGTGAACTGCAGAGCGATCTCGAAGTCCTTGCCCTTCAGCAGGGAGATCACGTCCTGCAGCTGGTCCTTCTTCTTGCCCGACACCCGCAGCTGGTCGCCCTGGATCTGGGCTTGCACGCCCTTCGGGCCCTCGTCGCGAATGAACTTCGCGATCTGCTTCGCCTTGTCCGACGCGATGCCCTGCAGGATCTTGCCGCTGATCTTGTAAATTTTGCCGGAGATCGCGGGCTCGCCTGCCTCGAAGGCCTTCAGCGAGATGTTCCGCTTGATCAGCTTCTCCTTGAAGACCTCCACCGCCGCGAGGGCGCGCTCTTCGGTCTCCGACTCGATCGCGATGGCTTCCTCGCCGGACCAGCTGATGCCGGTTCCGGTGCCGCGGAAGTCGAACCGCGTGCCCAGTTCCTTGCTGGCCTGGTTCAGCGCGTTGTCCACCTCCTGGCGGTCGACCTTGCTCACCACGTCGAAAGAGGGATCCGCCACGTGTCCTCACACCTTGTCTCAGCTCGTCAGGGACCCCCAGCGTAGCGCCGGGGGATCCCGGTTGACCGCCCGTCCGGACCGTTGGGTATCCTTCTTCCCGGCCGGTTCGCCCGGCCATGGCAGGTTACCCAAGCGGCCAAAGGGATCTGACTGTAAATCAGACGGCTCAGCCTTCGGGGGTTCGAATCCCTCACCTGCCACACCGCAGCACCCCGGGACCGACCAGGTCACGGGGTGCTTTTGGGTTACCCGGCCGACCCCGGACGCGCTCAGCGTCAGCAGGCGAACTTGGTCGCGTCGCTCGACGGTTTACAGTGCGCGCCGAACGCGTCCCGCGTGGCCGCCAGGCCGTCCTTGCCCTGGTTGATGTCGCTCGTCATCGTGGTGAAGTCGCCGGACGAGCAGGCGGCGATCGCGGCGCGGAAGTTCTTCTCGGCGCTGTCCATGGGTTGCTTCAGGACATCGGGCCAGGTGGCCGTGTCGGTTTCCAGGCGGGTCTCGTCACCCTGGGCCGCTGTGCAGTCACCGGGCGAGAGTTGCATGGTTTCCGGGTCGAAGGTCCACAGCAGACTGAACGAGGCTCCCGGCGGGGAGCCGGACCCGGCGTCCGTCTGGTACTGGACGTAATCCACTGAACCGCCGGCGCCGGGCTGACTGCCACCGCCGCAGCCCGCGAGCAGGGCGGACACTGACGCTCCGGCGAGAATGGCCGTTCGCAGCCTGATGGATCGAGTCATGGTGACCCTCCTTGCCTGGCGACGTCGAAGCCGAAATGCTCTGGCAGTCGTCGAAGGCTCTGCCCCTATGTCGGAGAAACCCGCCCGCCCGCTACGGAGGGCTTGACCCTCCTGCGGCAGGAGGCTGCACGCTCGTCGGCATGAACGAATTTCGCGGCCCGGTCCCGATGCCCGCCTACGACGCGGTCTCCCCGGGCAACTACCTCGGCTTCTACGGGATGCCGATGTTCCCCAACGTGCCCACCGCCGACCTCGACGCCTCCACTGACTTCTGGCTTCGCGGGCTCGGCTTCGACAACCTTTTCACTATCCCCGGCCAGGTCGTGCACCTGCGCCGCTGGGCGTTTCAGGATGTGCTGCTCAAGCCGGGGACGCCCGCGGCTCCGAGCGAGGCCAGCATCAGTTTCTCCTGTGTGCTCAGCGAACTCGACGAAATCGCCAAGCGGTGTGAGGAAATCACGCCGGGCTGCACGAGCGGGCCGGAGCTGATGCCGTGGAACTCGCGGGAGTTGACGGTCGTCACGCCGGAAGGCACGAGGGTCGTGATGACCGCCGCGGAGCCGATCGACCCGGACGGCCCCGTCGCGGAGCGGATGCGCGCCGTGGGGATCGACGTCCCACGGCAGTGAGCTGCGACACTGAGGCCGTGACCGAGCAAGACGGCCTCACTGTCGGACGCACGGCGACGCTCGTCGGCGTGAGTGTCAAAACCCTGCACCACTGGGACGCAGTCGGCCTGGTGCGCCCAAGCGAGCGCACCAGGTCCGGCTACCGCGTGTACTCCGCCGACGACATCGCGCGCCTGCACCGCGTTCTCGTCTACCGCGAACTCGGCTTCCCCCTGTCAGAAATCGGCCGCCTCCTGGACGACCCGACCGCCGACGCGCACGCCCACCTGACCCGCCAGCGCCGCGAACTGCGGGAGCGGATCGAGCAACTGGAACACATGGTGGACGCAGTCGACCGGATGGCAGCGGCCACCCGCGGCGGGATGCAACTGACCGCCGAAGAGCAGGTCGAGATCTTCGGATCCGACTGGAACCCAGAGTGGGTAGACGAGGCCGCAGAACGCTGGGGCGACACGAAGCAGTGGTCCGAATACCGCGAGCGGACCACCGACCTGACCCCGCAAGACTGGCAGGAAGCCGCAGCCGAACACGAGACCCTCCACACAGACCTCGCCGCAGCACGACGAGCGGGGATCGAACCCGGGACACCAGAGGCGAACACCCTCGCGGAGCGACACCGAGCAACGCTGTCCCGCTACTTCGACTGCACGCATTCGATGCACGTGTGCATCGGCCGAAAGTTCGTGGCCGAGACCGGCTACACGGAGTACTACGACGCGCTGGCACCCGGCCTAGCAACCTGGCTACGAGACGTGATCTTCGCCAACGCGATCACCCACGGAGTAAACCCAGCAACAGCAGTCTGGGAGTAACCAAACCGCAGCCGGTGCACCCACGATCGAGGCACCCAGCCCCTCCCCCGCACCCCGATATGAAGCGTCCCTGCACACTCAAGCTTCGGGGTGCCCCACGCAACCCCCAGCGATGTTGCCGCCAGGCGACGAGCTCACCGCCCCCGCCGAGCCATTTCTTCAAGCCGCCGAATCCGGTCCTCGATCGGCGGGTGGGTCGAAAACATCTTGCTCAGCCCAGCCCCAGGCCGAAACGGATTAGCAATCATCAAATGCGACTGCGACACCACAGCAGGCTCAGGCGCAAGAGGAGCAGCCCGAGTCCCCATCTCCAACTTCCGCAACGCCGAAGCCAACGCCAACGGATCCCCAGTCAACTCAGCCCCAGAAGCATCCGCCTGATACTCCCGAGACCGACTAACCGCCATCTTGACAACCCCAGCCGCAATCGGCCCAATCAACACCAACAGCAGCGACATAAACGGATTACCGTCGCGATCATTCCCCCCAAAGAAGAACGCGATATTGGCCAACACACTGACCACACTGGCCAGCGCTCCAGCCACACAAGAGATCAAAATGTCCCGGTTGTACACATGCGACAGCTCATGCCCAAGCACCGCCCGCAACTCGCGCTCGTCCAGCAGTTCCAGAATCCCGGTGGTGCAACACACAGCCGCGTGCTGCGGATTACGCCCAGTAGCGAAGGCATTAGGCGCCGCAGTAGGACTCACATACAACGAAGGCATCGGCTGCCGAGCAGAAGTAGCCAGCTCCCGCACGATCCGGTACATCGCGGGCTGCTCAACCTCGGACACCGGCCGCGCGTGCATCGCGCGCAGGGCCATCTTCTCGGAGTTGAAGTAGGCGTAGGCGTTCATCCCGAGCGCCACGATCAGCCCGATCACCAGGGCCCCTCGCCCGAACAATCCGCTGATCCCGACGATGATCGCCGAGAGCAGACCGAGCAGCATCGCCGTCTTCAGCCCGTTGTGGTGCTTGTGCACGCGCGCTCGCCTCCGTCCGCTCTGGCAGCTGCCGCAAAGTGGGTTACTCACTGGAAACAACGCGATCGGGGGACCCGAAGTTCCTTCGCATGATCCTGGTCCGAGTTAGGGTCAGCGGGCAACCCAACCGACCGGGGCAGGTGAGCGATGCACGGTTCCCAGTTTTCCCGGCGAGGGCTGTTTACGCTGGTCAGCGCGGGTGCGGCGGCGATGCTCGGCAGTACCGCCGCAGCGGCCGGGCGGGTCAGCACCGTGCAGGTCGGCGGGACACTTTCGGCGATCGCGGTGAGTCCGGTCACCGGGCTGGTTTACGCGGCCGACCAGGCGTCCGGCACGGTCCTCGTGCTCGATCCGGACGCGGGGAAGGTGGTGTCCGCGCTCGCGGTGGGCGGGGAGCCGAGCGACGTCGTGGTGGGCACCGACCGGATCTACGTCGCCAATCCGCCAGGCGGCACGGTGCTGGCCTTTGACGGCCAGACCCACCGGTTGCTGAGCGTCGTCAGCGCGGGAGCGGGCGCCTCGGCGGTCGCGATCGACCCGCAGGCCAACCTCGTGTACGCGGTGAGCGGCAAGACCGGCACGTTCGCGGTGCTCGACAGCATCAGTCTCACTCAGCAGGACCTGTTGCCCGCGCCGAAGCCGGGCCTCGCCGGGATCGCGCTCGACCGCGGCCGGCGGCGCGCCTACTGCACCAGCCCGACCACGAACTCGGTCGAGATCTGCGACCTCGACCAGGGGGCGTTCACCGCCAGCGTGCCGGTGGGTGCTTCTCCGACCGGGATCGGCGTGCACGAATTGAGCGGCTCGGTGTTCGTGGCGAATTCGGCGATCCACCATCTGTCCATTGTGGACGGATCGGCGCGAGCGCAGGTAAAGACCGTGCTCTTGCGCAGCGAGGCGTCCTCGCTCGCGGTGCATCAGGGCAGCGACGTCGTGTACACCAACGGTGGGCAAAATGGACTGTCTCGTGTGGACGGACGAACGGAAACCCTTACCGGCGAGCTTGGTCTCGGCGTTAATCCGGGCGCCGTGGCGGTGGATCAGCGCACGCGCACGGTGTACGTGACCGATCCGCTGCACGGCACCGTCACCATCGTGCGCGATTTCTGACCGCACACATGAAGTTACTCCAGGTATACGGTGTCCGGTATGGAACTTGGTCTCCAGGTCCCCGACTTCACCGTGCCGGGAGGGACCGCCGCGCTCGGCGAGGAGCTGGCCGGAGCGGCGCGGGCGGCGGACGACGCCGGGTTCGCCTACCTCGCGGTGATGGATCACTTCTTCCAGATTCCCAGCGTCGGCCCGAGCGATCGCCCGATGCTTGAGGCGTACACCACGCTCGGCTATTTCGCCGCGCACACCCAGCGCGCGAAGTTGTTCACCTACGTCACCGGCGCGATTTACCGGCATCCCGGCCTTCTCGCGAAGGCGGTCACCACACTCGACGTGCTGTCCGGCGGGCGGGCCATGCTCGGCATCGGGGCCGGGTGGAACGGGGAGGAAGCCCGCGGGCTCGGCTTTCCTTTTCTCTCCACTTTCGGGACCACAACCCGAGATCGCGCTGGTTTCTGGACTGAGCGATTTCGACGGCCCCCGGGCCGGCGAAATCGGAAGGGAAGAAACCAGCTTCCCGGCGATCTCGGCGCCACAGCGAAGCCGGGGCAATCAAACACAGCAAGCTCGACGTGCTCAAGCGGCACTGCGAAACCGAGGGTCGCGACTACGCCGAGATCACGAAGACGGTTTACCACTATCTGGACATCGGCGCGTCCGGGGAGAAAACCGGCGAATTTCTCGCCGAGGCACGAAGACTGCACCGGCTCGGCGTCCAGGCCATGATCGGCCCGCTGCCCGGCGGCACGGACCGGCGACGCATGGAGATTTTCGCGCAAGACATCATTCCGGCGGTTAAGGAGTTGGCATGAAACTGGGGTTGCATCTCGCTCAGCAGACCTGGCCGAACGGCCCGGCGGCGCTCGGCGCGGACCTGGCGCGGGTGGCCCGGACCGCGGACGAGGCCGGGTTCGAATACCTCTCGGTGATGGACCATTTCTTCCAGATTTCCGCCTACGGCCCGCCCGAGCACGAAATGCTGGAAGCCTGGACCACGCTCGGCTTCCTGGCCGCGCACACCGAACGCGTCAAACTGCTCACTCTCGTCACCGGCGTCATTTACCGGCACCCTGGCCTGCTCGCGAAAGCGGCGACGACGCTCGACGTGCTGTCCGGCGGACGGGCGATCCTCGGCATCGGAGCGGGCTGGAACGAGGAGGAGTCCCGCGCGCTCGGGTTCCGGTTCCCGCCGATGAAGGAGCGCTTCGAGCAACTCGAGGACGCGCTCCGGTACGTCCACCAGATGTGGGCCGAAGGTGACGAACCCTTTACCGGCACGCACGTCAGCGCCGAACGGCTGCTGAACAGCCCGCCGCCGATCCAGCGTCCGCATCCGCCGATCATGATCGGCGGGAGCGGCGAGAAGAAGACGCTGCGGTTCGTCGCGCAATACGGCGACATCTGCAATTTGCTGCCCAACGCGGACCTTCCGCGCAAACTGGAAGTTCTGCGGCAGCACTGCGAAGACGTCGGACGCGACTACTCCGAGATCACGAAAACCGCTTCACTGCGCCTCGATACCGGTGAAAACGGCGAGAAAACCGGGCAACTGCTGGATGAACTGGGCCGGCTGTCGGAGCTCGGGTTCAGCGTCGCGACCGGCTGGGCGGAAGGCGTTCCGGACCCGGCGGTGCTCGAACGGTTCGCCACCGAAGTGATCCCGGCGGCGGAAAAGCTGTGACCCGCTGACGAACGGGTGACGGCTGCGCCATCCGGTGCCAGCCGGTCACCCGTTCGTCACAGCACCTCGCGGCATTCCGCCGCCGTCATTATCTCGGTTCCGAATCGACTCCGGTGACGTTCCCGGCGCGCTGTAACGACGGCCGGGTGCGGATCGACCTGCCCTACGCAGATCGCGTCGCTACCGGAGGAGCCTGGTACATGACCACATGTCGACTCTGCGGTTCGGAAAGAACCGCCAGCGTGGTCGACCTCGGCGCGACCCCGCCGTGCGAGCGGTTCCTGACCGCCGCGCAGCTGGCCGAACCCGAACCGACTTTCCCGCTGCATCTCGAAGTGTGCACGGAATGCTGGCTCGCGCAGCTCCCGCCGCTGCTCGATCCGGCCGACACTTTCACCGATTACGCGTATTTCTCGTCTTTTTCCACCTCGTGGGTCGAGCACGCGAAACGGTTCACCGACGCCGCGGTCGAGCGGCTCGGGCTGACCGACCGGTCTTTCGTCGTCGAGGTCGCCAGCAACGACGGATACCTCCTGAAGCACGTCGTGGAACGCGGAATCCGTTGTCTCGGCGTGGAACCTTCGGTGAACGTCGGGCAGGCCGCGCGCGAGGCCGGGGTGCCGACGCACACCGCGTTCCTCTCCGCGGAGACCGGCCGGGAGGTGCGCGCCGAACACGGTCCGGCCGACCTCGTCGTGGCGAACAACGTCTACGCCCACATTCCGGACATCCGCGGGTTCACCCACGGGCTGCGCGCGCTCGTCGCGGACGACGGCTGGGTGTCGATCGAAGTGCAGCACCTGCTCACGCTGATCGAAAAGAACCAGTACGACACGATCTACCACGAGCATTTCCAGTACTACACGGTCGAATCGGCGAGGCAGGCGCTGGCGACCGGCGGCCTGACCCTGGTCGACGTCGAACTCCTGCCGACGCACGGCGGGTCGATCCGGCTCTGGGCGCGTCCTGCTGAAGCCGCCGGGGAGCCGAGCGCCCGGATGACCGACGTGCTGGCGCGGGAGAAGGCGGCCGGGCTGCACGAGCTGTCCGGGTACACCGAATTCGCCGACCGGGTCACCCGCGTCCGGCTGGAATTGCTCGAATTTCTCCTCGCCGCCCGGAAAGCCGGGAAAACGGTCGTCGGGTACGGCGCGCCCGGCAAGGGCAACACCCTGCTGAACCACTGCGGCATCCGGCCGGACCTGCTGGCCTACACGGTGGACCGCAATCCGTACAAGCACGGCCGGTTCACGCCGGGCACCCGGATCCCGGTCGTGGAGCCGGACCGGATCGCGGCCGACCGGCCGGACTACGTGCTCGTCCTGCCCTGGAACCTGCGGGACGAATTGACCGAGCAGCTTTCCTACGTCGGCGCGTGGGGCGGCAAGCTCGTCTTCCCGATTCCGCGCCTGGAAATCGTCGAGGTGGCAGTGAAGTGAAGGTCGTTCTGTTCTGCGGCGGGTACGGCATGCGGATGCGCAGCAGCGAGGCGTCCGACGTGCCCAAGCCGATGGCGATGGTCGGTCCCCGGCCGCTGATCTGGCACGTGATGCGCTACTACGCGCATTTCGGGCACACCGAGTTCGTGCTGTGCCTCGGCTACGGCGCGCACCACATCAAGGACTTCTTCCTGCACTACGAGGAAACGACGTCCAACGATTTCGTGCTGCGCGGCGGGAAGCCGGAACTGCTGTCCACCGACATCGCCGACTGGACGATCTCCTTCGTGCAGACCGGCATCGAATCGCCGATCGGCGAACGGCTCCGCCGGGTGCGCGACCACCTCGACGGCGACGAGATGTTCCTCGCCAACTACGCCGACGTCCTCACCGACGCGCCGCTGGACAACATCGTCGAGCGGTTCCGGAACACCGACGCGGGCGCTTCGATGCTCGTCGTGCCGCCGCAGTCGTCGTTCCACTGCGTCGAGATGGACGAGGGCGGCCTGATCGGCGCGATCACTCCGGTCAGCGAACTCCCGTTGTGGGAAAACGGCGGCTATTTCGTGCTGCGGCAGGAGATCTTCGACCACATCCCGGAGAACGGCGACCTGGTCGCCGACGGCTGCGGCGAACTCGCCAAGCGCGGCCGGCTGCTCGCCTACCCCTATCGCGGGTTCTGGAAGCCGACCGACACGGTCAAGGAACGCTACGCGCTCGACGCCGCGTACACGCACGGCGACCGGCCGTGGGCGTTGTGGGAACGCGAAAAGGTGCACTCGTGATCCGCCTCGGCGCCGAGCTGAAGAGCATCGTCGTGCTCGGCGCGCATTGCGACGACATCGCTATCGGCGCGGGTGGCACGCTCCTCGAGATCTGCGGACAGCGTCCCGGGCTTCAGGTCGACGCGCTGGTGCTGTCCGGCGGCGGCACCGACCGGGAGACCGAGGAACGCGCCGCGCTGGCCGCGTTCTGCCCGGGCACCGAGCTGAACGTCACGGTGCTCAAGCTGCCTGACGGTCGCCTCCCCTCGCACTGGGAGGAAGCCAAGAACGCGCTGGAAGACCTCCGCCGCCGCACCGATCCGGACGTCGTGTTCGCGCCGCGCACCATCGACGCGCACCAAGACCACCGCGGGCTCGCCCAGCTCGTGCCCACGGTGTTCCGCGGTCATCTGACGCTGGGCTACGAGATCGTCAAATGGGACGGGGACCTCGGACGGCTGCCCGCCTACGCGCCGCTGTCCGACGACGTGATGCAGCGCAAGATCGAATTGCTGCACGAGCATTACGGCTCTCAGCAGCACCGGCCGTGGTACGACCGCGAGGCCTTCCTCGGCCTCGCGCGGATTCGCGGAATCGAATGCCAAGAACGCTATGCCGAGGCGTTCGAGGCGAACAAACTCGTCATCGACCTAAGGGGCTGAAGGCATGCGCGTGCTGCTCACGGGGCACACGGGATATCTGGGCACGGTGATGGCACCGGTGCTCGCCGCGGCGGGACACGAGGTCATCGGCCTCGACTCGGGCTTGTTCGCCGCTTGTGTGCTCGGCCCGGCCCCGCACGATCCGGTCGGGCTCGCCGTTGACCTGCGAGACGTGAAAGCCCAGCACCTGCAGGGTTTCGACGCGGTGATCCACCTCGCCGCGCTGTCCAACGACCCGCTCGGCTCGCTCGCCCCCGAGCTGACCTACGACATCAACCACCACGCGTCGGTGAAGCTCGCGAAACTCGCGAAGGAGGCCGGGGTTTCCCGGTTCCTCTACGCCTCGACCTGCTCCGTCTACGGCGCTTCCGGCGGCAGTGGCCTGGTCGACGAGGACGCCCCGCTCCGGCCGGTCACGCCGTACGCGGAGTCGAAGGTCCGCGTGGAGGCCGAGGTTTCCGAGCTGGCCGACGACGACTTCACTCCGGTGTATATGCGCAACGCCACCGCGTTCGGCTTCTCGCCGCGGCTGCGCGCCGACATCGTGCTGAACAACCTGGTCGGCCACGCTTACCTGTCCGGCGAGGTCCTCGTGCTCTCCGACGGGACGCCGTGGCGGCCGCTGGTGCACGCCGACGACATCGCCCACGCCTTCACCGCCGCTCTCGAAGCGCCGCGCGAAGCCGTGCACAACAAGGCGTTCAACATCGGCACCGAGCGCAACAACGTGACGGTCGCCGAGATCGCCGAAGAGGTCGTCGCGGTGGTGCCCGGTTCCAAGCTGCGGATCACCGGCGAGGCCGGGGCCGACCCGCGCTCCTACCGCGTCGATTTCTCCCGGTTCCGCGAGGCGGTCCCCTCCTTCGACTGCAAGTGGGGCGTGAAAGACGGTGCGCTGCAACTGTTCGATGCCTACCGCCGCAACAGCCTGACCCAGGAACAGTTCCAGCACCGCTTCACCCGGCTGAACTGGTTGAGCGACCGGCAGGCCGCCGGAGCGGTCGACGCCACCCTGCGGCACGCCTGATGCGCACGGGGCCCGAGATGCACGCTCTGGTGGAAAGGTTGTACCCGTTCTGCCGGAGCATCACCGGCGACGGCGTACGGCAGACTCTTGCCGTCATCGGCGAGCACCTCCCGCTCGACCGGTACGAGGTGCCCAGCGGCACCGAGGTGCTGGACTGGACCGTGCCGCCGGAGTGGAACATCCGCGACGCGTTCGTCGCGGATTCCTCCGGACGGCGGGTGATCGACTTCCGGAAGTCGAACCTGCACGTGGTCGGCTACAGCGTCCCGGTCGACCGGGTCGTCAGCCTCACCGAACTGCGCACGCACCTGCACACGCTGCCGGAGCAGCCGACGCTGATCCCGTACCGCACCAGTTACTACTCCCCCACCTGGGGTTTCTGCCTCGCGCAGGACGTGCTCGACACGCTGCCCGAGGGCGACTACCACGTCAAAATCGACTCGACGCTCGCCGACGGACACCTCACCTACGGCGAGCACGTGGTGCCGGGCGAGGTGTCCGACGAGGTGCTCGTCTCGTGTCACCTCTGCCATCCGTCGCTGGCCAACGACAACCTCGCCGGTATCGCCGTCGCCGTCGCGCTCGCGCAGGCGCTGGCCGGGGAAAAGCCGTACTACACCTACCGGTTCCTGTTCATGCCCGGCACGATCGGCGCGATCACCTGGCTGGCGCGCAATTCCGAGCGCATCGACCAGGTCAAGCACGGCGTCGTGCTGGCCTGCGCCGGGGACCGGGGTTCGCTGACCTACAAGCGCAGCCGACGCGGGGACGCCGACATCGACCGCGTCTTCGCGCACATCCTCAAGGACAAACCGCACGAGATCCGCGATTTCTCGCCGTACGGCTACGACGAACGCCAGTTCTGCTCCCCCGGGTTCAACCTCGGCGTCGGCTCGCTCACGCGCACGCAGTACGCGGGCTACCCGGAGTACCACACCTCGGCGGACAACCCGTCCTTCGTCGATCCGGACTCGATGGCCGACACCCTCGACACGCTGCGGACGGCGTTTTCCGTGCTGGACCGCAACCGGCGCTACGTGAACCTCAGCCCGTACGGCGAACCGCAGCTCGGCAAGCGCGGACTGTACGACTCGCTCGGCGGGCGCAGCGACGCGAAGGAAGCGCAGCTGGCCATGCTGTGGGTGCTCAGCCTCTCCGACGGCGACCACAGCCTCCTCGACATCGCCGAACGGGCGGACCTGCCGTTCGGTGCCGTAGCCGCGGCGGCTGATGCCCTTCAAGCCGCCGGACTGCTGAAGGAGTGAGGCCGTGCCGTCGATCCTGCGTTCGCGAGCCGTCCGCGCGATGGCGGGACGGCTCAGCTGGGGCCTTGGGGACCAGGCTGTTTCGAGCCTGACCAACTTCGTGGTCGGCCTGTACGTCGCGCGCTCGCTCGGCGCGACGGCGTTCGGCCTGTTCAGCATCGCGTGGGTGACGTACGGCGTCATTCTCAACATCTCGCGCGGCCTCGCCACCGACCCGCTGATGGTGCGTTTCTCCGGCGTCGCCAGGGCGAGCTGGCGGACCGCGGTGGGCCAGGCGGTCGGGACCGCGCTCGTCGTGGGAGTCGCTTCCGGGCTGGTCAGTGTCCTTTTTGGACTCGTGGTCGGGGGTTCGCTCGGGGCGGCGTTCGTCGCGCTCGGGGTGGTGCTGCCGTTCTTGCTCGTGCAGGACTCCTGGCGGTTCGGGTTCTTCGCGCAGGGCACCGGGCACAAGGCGTTCCTCAACGACGGGATCCAGGCCGTCGCGTTGTTCCCGGCGCTCGTTCTCGCCGCGCGCTACGACACCGTGGTCGCGTTCCTGCTGGCCTGGGGCTGTTCCGCCGGGGTCGCGGCCGCGTTCGGCTGGGTCCAGACGAGCGTCCTGCCGCGGCTCAGCGGAGTGCGCACGTGGCTGCGGGACCATCGCGACCTGGGCGTGCGGTACCTCGTGGAGAACGTCAGCAACAGCGGTTCGTCGCAGCTGCGGGCGTACGGGCTGGGCGCGATTTCCGGGCTGGCCGCGGTCGGCACGGTGCGCGGCGCGGAACAGCTGCTCGGGCCGTTTCTCGCGCTGCTCATGGGACTTTCCCTCGTCACTGTCGCCGAGGGAGCGCGGGTGCTCCGCCAGTCGCCGCATCGGTTGTGGCACTTCTGCGTCGTGCTCGGTGCCGCGCAGGCCGCCGCTGCCTTGATCTGGGGACTCGGACTGTGGTTCTTCGTTCCCGAAGACGCTGGCCGGTTCGTGCTCGGTTCGCTGTGGGACAGCTCGTCGCTGCTGGTCCCGGCGGTCACGATGGCGGTCGTCGGCGCAAGCTTCACCACCGGCGCGACGGCCGGGCTGCGCGCGCTCGGGATGGCGCGACGGAGCTTGCGGTCACAGCTGATCGCATCCGCGTGCTACGTCGTGTTCGGCCTGATCGGGGCCGTGCTCGGCGGTGCGGCTGGCTCGGAGTGGGGCGTCGCGGCCGCCACGCTCACCGGATCGGCCGTGTGGTGGTGGCAGCTGCGCAGCGCGCTCCGCGACCACTTCGCGGCGGTGCCGGAGTTTCCCGCCGCGTCAGGTTCATTCAGCCAAGCAGAACTCCATTCGGCTTCCGAGGAGATGAAACCGGCATGAGCACGGTGCCCCGGCTGACCATCGGTCTGCCCGTCTACAACGGAGAGGAATTCCTCAGCGAAGCACTCGACGCGCTGCTCGGGCAGACCTACGAGGACTTCGAACTGATCATCTCCGACAACGCGTCCGAAGACGGCACGGAAGAGATCGCCCGGAAGTACGCGCAGGAGGACTCGCGGATCCGGTATCTGCGCCAGCAGCGCAACATCGGCGCGACCCCGAACCACAACGTCCTGCTCGACCAGGCGCGCGGCGAGCTGTTCAAGTGGGCGTCGCACGACGATCTCTACGGCCGGGAGCTGCTGGCGAAGTGCGTCGAAGCGCTCGACGCGCGGCCGGAGATGATCCTCGCGCACTCGCATCAGGCGATCATCGACGAGAATGGCGCGGTGACGGTGCCGCTGGACTACCGGCACAAGACGGATGCGCCGCGACCGTCGGTACGGTTCAAGAGCCTGCTGTTCGAGCCCGGCGGGGACGATTTCTACGGTGTGATGCGCACGGCGGCGCTGCGTCGCGTCACCCCGATGGACAGCTACCACCACGCTGACCGCACGTATGTGGCTGAGCTGGCGCTGCACGGCCCGTTCTATCAAGTGCCTGAGCTGCTGTACTTCCGCCGCGATCACCCGGACCGGGCGGAGCGCGCGAACCCGAGCAAGCGCTCCCGGTGCGCGAATCTCGATCCGAAGCGCGGCAACGCTCTCACGAACCCGACCGCGCGGCTGCTCGCCGAGTACGTGTGGGGTTTCGTGCACGGGATCCGCTCCGCGCCGCTGTCGTCGGGCGAACGTCGCGCCTGCTACCTCGCGCTGGTGGAGTGGTTCGCCAGCCGGGCCCGGCCGGGCGGAGGCGGGGAACGCGTCGAGGACCGGGCTCCGGTGCACGCGGCCGAGCTGAATCTCACGGTCGACCGCGTGGTCGCCGGGCGCGAACGGCGGGTGCCGTGACCGTTCGGGTCGGGGTCTTCGGACTTCTCGGTTCAGGCAACCTCGGCAACGACGGCTCGCTGGAAGCGGTGCTCGGCTTCCTGCGGACGGAACATCCGTACGCGAAGGTGTCCGCGTTCTGTGGTGGGGCGGACACCATTCGCGCGCGGTACGGGATCCCTGCGGTGCGGCTTAACTGGTACAGCGGCGAGTACCGGCACGCGTCCGGGCTGCGGTCGATCGCGACCAAAGCCCTCGGGAAGGTCATCGACGTTTTCCGCACAGCCTGGTGGGTGCGGCGGCAGAACGTGGTGATCGTTCCGGGCATGGGCGTGCTGGAGGCGACGCTTCCGTTGCGGCCGTGGGGATTCCCGTACGCGCTGTTCCTGCTTTCGCTGTGCGGGCGGCTGGGGCGGACGAAGGTCGCGCTGGTCAGCGTGGGCGCCGACCGGATTCGGGTGCCGGCGACGCGGTTTCTGGTGCGGTATGCGTCGCAGCTCGCGGCGTATCGGTCCTTCCGTGATGAGCTGTCGCGTTCGGCGATGGCGGACATGGGGGTGCGGGTCACCAATGACCGCGTTTATCCCGATCTTGCCTTTGCCTTGCCGACTCCGGCCGCCGTCGAGGATCCGCGGGCGGTTGGTATCGGCGTGATGGCGTACTACGGCGGCAACGACGATCGTGCGCGCGGTGACGAGATTTACCGGGCGTACGTGGATGCGATGACCGAGTTCGTGCGGTATCTGGTTCGCCAGGAACGTCCGGTCCGGCTCTTCATCGGGGACCGGATCGATCTTGAAGTGGTGGACGAGATCGTCGAAACGGTCGACTCTCCGCTGCTCTCCGCGGCTGTCCCCGGCACGCTGAACGAGCTGATGCGCTCGATGGCCGAAGTAGGCACGGTCGTGGCTACTCGGTACCACAATGTGTTGTGCGCGTTGAAGGTCGGGAGGCCGACGGTCGCGATTGGATACGCGAAGAAGAACGACGTGCTGATGGCCGAAATGGGGCTCGGCGGGTTTTGCCAGGAGGCCCGCGCGGTCGACGTTCCTCGGTTGATCAAGCAGTTCGAGGAATTGCAGCGACAGGCACCGGAGCTCAAGGCGGAACTCGCCGCTCGCAACGAGGAATGCAACCAGCAACTGAAGGACCAGTTCGCCCTGTTGTCGAGGTCGCTCATTCCCGCGGAGGTGTCGTGAAAGCCGTTCCCGTTCCGTCGATCTCGGGTGTGTGGCTGTTCCAGCCGACGCCGCACCGAGACGATCGCGGTTTCTTTTCGCGGACCTTCGACGCCGAAGTCGCCCGGTCGGCCGGGATCGATCCGGACGGTTTCGCACAGGACAGCGTGTCCCGCTCGCTCCGCGGCGTGGTGCGCGGGATGCACCTGCGCTCCGGGGCGGGCGAGGCGAAACTGGTGCGCTGTTCGTTCGGCGAGGTGTTCGACGTCGTGGTCGACCTGCGGCGGGACTCGCCGACTTTCCGTTCCGTGGAAACGTTTCACCTCTCCGGCGACACCCAGGAGAGCATCTACATCCCGGCCGGATGCGCACACGGTTTCCAGGCGCTGAGCGACGTCGCCGACGTGTCGTACCGGATCGACCGCGCGCACGACCCGTCCGAGGACGTCGCCATCGCGCACGACGACCCGGAGCTCGCCATCCCGTGGCCGCTGCCCGCGGCACTGCTGTCCGAACGCGACGCATCGGCCCCTTCGCTGGCCGACGCCTTGAGGTGACCCGTCATGGACCTGCCACTCTCCCGCATCGCGAACGAACGACTGCACCGCGCTATACCCGGCGGTGCGCACACCTACGCCAAAGGCGAGGATCAATACCCCGAACATCTCGCGCCCGTTATTTCGCACGGGCGCGGCGCGTACGTCTGGGACGTCGACGGCAACCGCTACCTCGAGTACGGCTCCGGCCTGCGCGCGGTCAGCCTCGGCCACGCACATCCACACGTGACCGCCGCCGTGCGCGACGTTTTGGAGCGCGGCAACAACTTCGTCCGTCCGTCCATTGTGGAGCTTGAAGCGGCTGAGCAGTTCCTGGCGACGGTGCCGACCGCGGACATGGTGAAGTTCGCGAAAAACGGCTCCGACGCGACGACCGCCGCCGTCCGGCTCGCCCGCGCCGCCACCGGACGGCCGCTGGTCGCCCACTGCGCCGACCACGCGTTCTTCTCCACCGACGACTGGTTCATCGGCACCACCCCGATGTCGGCCGGGATTCCCGCCGCGACGATGGCGATGACCGTGCCCTTTCCGTACGGCGATCTCCCCGCGACCGAGCAGATGCTGCGCCAGTTCGGCGGGCAGGTGGCGGGCTTGATCCTGGAGCCCACCAAGGACGTGGCCCCGCCGGACGGCTATCTCGCCGGACTGCTCGATCTCGCGCATCAGCACGGTGCGCTGGTGATCTTCGACGAGATGATCACCGGATTCCGGTACTCCGAGCACGGCGCGCAGGGCCTGTACGGCGTGACGCCGGACCTCTCGACGTTCGGCAAAGCGCTCGGCAACGGCTTCGCGGTCTCCGCGCTTGCTGGTCGCCGGGATTTGATGGAGCTTGGGGGCCTGCGCGATTCGCGGGACCGGGTGTTCCTGCTGTCGACGACGCACGGCGCGGAGACCCCATCGCTGGCCGCCGCGATGGCGGTGATGGACTCCTATGCGGCCGACGACGTGACGGCCCGGCTGCACTCGCTCGGGGCTCGGCTGGCCGCTGGCGTGACGGAGGTGGCGACCGCGCACGGGGTCGGCGAGCAAGTGCTGGTGCGGGGGCGGTACAGCAACCTGGTGTTCGCGACTCTCGACGCGGATGGGCGGCCGTCGCAGGAGTACCGGACGTTGTTCATGCGGTGCCTGCTGGAGAACGGGGTGCTGGCTCCGTCCTTTGTGGTCAGTGCGGCGATGACGGAGGAGGACGTCGACCGGACTGTGGAGGTGGTCGCGTCGGCTTGCGTGGTGTACCGGAAGGCGTTGGAGGCTGGGGATCCGTCGCCGTGGCTGGGCGGGCGGCCGGTGAAGCCGGTGTTTCGGCGGAAGGCTTAGCAAGTACGTGAGGGGAACCCTGAGGGAATCAGATTCCCTCAGGGTTCCCCTCACGACCATCAACAGGCAATGCCAGGGACTTAAGGCGGCGTTATGGGTGCGGCTGAGGCGTGTCCGCCCAGGTCGAAGCCGCTGGCGGACCGTTCGCTTGCGTCGGGGAAGACACGGGGCGGCGGGAACTGGGCGCGTCTCGTCCGTGAGGGACTCCTTGAGGGAATCAGATTCCTTCAAGGGTCCCCTCACGGACCGACCTGCCGCAGCCACGCTGGGTCGGTGGAGAGCTGGGCCGCCGGAGCGGTCAGCCGCCAGCCTTTTTCGTACGCGGCGGCGAAACCTTCGTCGCCCAGCTCGGCGCGGCCGCGGGCGCTCAGTGCGCGGACCTGCACATCGGTTCGGTCGTGCACGCCCCGCAGCCGGGCCGCCGCGCCAAGCAGAGCGGCCGCCTCCCGGTAACGCCCGTACAACGCCGCGACCCCGGCCACGGTCACCGCCACGCTGGCCAGAATCGGCATATCCGCACTGTCGACCGCGGCGAGATACGCCCGGCTCAGCGCCGCTTCCGCTCCCGGCCCGTCGCCAGTCTCAAGACAGAGCGCACCATGCGCCACCGAGATCAGTGCCTGCTCGTGGCCCCCGCCGAACGGCAGGTGTTCCGACAATCCGGCCTGAGCCGACTCGATCCGTTCGCGAGCACGGTCCAGGTCCCCGATCCGCACCCACAGGCTGGCTTCCAGCGCGTCGGTCAAGATCGCCAGCTCGGGAGACTCCACGCGCTCCCTGGCGGCAGCGATCAGCTCGCCCGCCCGCGCGGTCTCGCCGCGGCGGACGTGCAGGTCGATCGCGCGCAGGTCGAGGAAAATCTCGTCGCTGCGGCTGAGCGACCCGAACTCGCGCGCCAGCGCCCTGGCCTCGTCCAGATCGGCCAGCCCGCCGTCGAGATCGCCGTCGTACTGCCGCAGCAGCGCGCGCAGCGGCAAGGCGGTGGCGAGGCCCCACCGGTCGCCGGCCCGGCCGAAGATCTCCAGCGCGGCCGCGACGTCGCCGCGGACCTGGTCGAAATGGCCTGCGTTTTCGGCGAACTGGGCCCGGTACAAGTGCGCCAGACCGGACAGCCATTCGTCCGGCCCGTCAATGAACCGCTGGACGGTCTCCGGCGGCGCGTTCGTTTCGGGGAGGGTGGCCAGCCGCAGCGCGACGAGCGCACCGCCGAAGGACGGCAGCTCCGGCTGGTCGGCGAGTGCTCGAAGCTGCTCGCGCCAGTCGGCGGGCGGAGCCTGGGCGGCGAACCGGTTGAGCAGCAGCACCTGCTCGGCGACGGCGCGCGCCACGCTCGGCTGCGCGCCGGGTGTCGAAACCGCTTCGCTGAGCCAATAAATCGCGTCGGCGTGGCGGCCGAGCATCTGCCAGTACCAGGTCAGGTTCACCGCGAGCCCGATCGCGCGGCCGGCGTCTCCGGTGTCGCAGAGGTGGCGGAGGGCGGCGAGCACATTGTCGTACTCGGCGTGGAACACCTTCAGCGCGGCCAACTGCTGAGGGCCACGCAGCAGCGGCTCGTAGTCCGCGACCAGACCGGCGAAGTACTCCGCGGCGCGGTCCCGTACATTGTCTTGCACGGCAAGGCTTTCCAGCCCGTACTCGCGGATTGTCTCCAGCATCCGGTACCGGCCGGTGTCGGGCACGAGCCGCAGCAACGACCGGTCGACCAAGCCCGCGAGCAGGTCCGGGATGTCGGCAGGCGGCACCGCGTCCGCGCAGACCGCGGCGGCCGAATCCCGGACGACTCCCCCGGGCAAGACCGAGATCCGTTCCGCGACCGTCCGCTCGTCCGGACCGAGCAGATCCCAGCTCCACGCGATGACCGCACGCAACGTCCGGTGTCGCGGGAAGGCAGTCCGGCTGCCGGTGGCAAGCAGCCGGAACCGGTCGGACAGGCCGGCCACCAGGTCGGGCAGGGCAAGCGTGCGCAGGCGGGCCGCAGCCAGTTCCAGCGCCAGCGGCAAGCCGTCCAGGCCGCGGACCACGGTCGTGACGTCGGCGAGATTCGCTTCGTCCACCACGAAACCAGGACGTACGGCCGCGGCCCGCTCGGTGAACAGGCGTACCGCCGCGCTCTGCCGGGCCCCTTCGACGTCCGCGCCCGGCTCGGGCAGGGCGAGCGGGCCGAGCGGCACCAGCGCTTCTCCGTCGACCGCGAGCGGTTCGCGGCTGGTGGCCAGCACCCGCAGCCCGGCGCACCGGGACAGCAGCGCCGCGACCAGATGGGCCACGGCGTCGACCAGGTGCTCGCAATTATCCATGAGCAGCAAGCGTTTCCGGCCGCCGAGCTGATCCGCGAGGACGTCTAGCTCAGTCCCGGTCCGCGCTTCGAACAGGGCACCGCCGCGCAGCCCGATCCCGGCCAGCACGGCCGCACCGATTTCGGCCGGTTCGGAGACCGAAGCGAGGTCGATCAGCCAAGCGCCCCCGGCGTATTCGTGCCGGCGGGCGGCCTCCAGCGCGAGCCGGGTCTTGCCGGCGCCGCCGGGGCCGAGCACGGTGATCAGCCGGCTGGTCGCGAGCAGCTCGGCGATCCGGGCGAGGTCTTCGTCCCGTCCGACGAAGCTGGTCAGCGCGGCGGGAAGGTTGCCGTCCGAGGCAGCCGCGGGGACCGGGTCGCGCAGCAGGCGCAGATGCCGCTCCCGCAGGGCGGTGCCCGGGTCAGTGCCGAGGGTCTCGGCCAGTGCCTCGCGAATCTGTTCATAGCGGGCGAGCGCGTCGGCTTGGCGGCCTTGGGCGGCCAGCGCGTCCATGAGCAGCGCGGCCGCCCGTTCGTGGACCGGGTGTTCCGCGAGCAGGCCGGTCAGCCGGGCGGCAGCCGTCTCGACGCGGCCCAGCGACAGCTCGACGTCGGCGAGATCGGCCACTGCCTCGACGGCGAGGGTGGCCAAGCGGATCGCGGCGGCCACCGACACCGCGGCGACCGCTGCGGGCTCGGTCCGGTCGCCCCACAACGCCACGGCCTCGCCGAGCACGTCCGCGGCGGCTAACCGCTCTCCTGCCCGCAGATGGCCCCGACCTGCGGCGATGAGGTGTTCGAACCGCAGCACGTCGACGTCGGCCGGTTCCACGGCCAGCCGGTAGCCGCCCGCGACCTGCGCGACGACGTCCGCCGAACCGAGCGTCCGGCGCAGCCGCGACACGAGCGCCTGCAGGGCGTGCGCGGGGTCGGCGGGCGGGTCCTCGGCCCAGATCGCGTCGACCAGAACGCTGGGCTCGACCGGGCGGCCGCCCGCGAGCGCCAGCCGCGCCGTCAGTGCCTGCAGCCGCGCGCCGGAAACGGGCAGGACGGCATCGCCGCGCGACACCTGCACGGCGCCAAGCAACGTCACGCGAAGCGGGACAACAGCCACCCTTCGATCTTCGCGCGTCTGCCGGTCAGCCGCCCGAACCGGGGTGTGCGCGCCGTGTGAGCCGCGTGTGAGCGGCGGCGGGCAACCTCGGGTTCACCGCACCAGAAGGAGGTTGTCATGCATGACGCAGTGATCGCGGGAGCCGGGCCGGTCGGCCTGTTCCTCGCCGGCGAACTGGCTCTCGCGGGCTGTTCGGTGCTGGTGCTGGAGAAGGAGCCGGACCCGCATTCCCCGTGGCGGACGATGCCGCTCGGGATGCGGGGACTGTCCGGCGGGTCGGCCGAGGCGTTCTATCGCCGGGGAATGCTGGCCCCGCTGCTGGCCGAATCCGGGCTGCCGCCCGCCGAGGACGAGCAGATGCGCCCGCGCTGGATCGGCCATTTCGCCGGTACCTCGCTCGACCCGGCCGACGTCGACCTCGCCGGCCTGCCCTACCGGCTGCCCAGCCCGGCCTTGGACGGCATCATGACCAGCCTGGACGCGGTCGAGACGGTGCTGGCCGAACGGGCGGTCAAGCTCGGTGCCGAGATCCGGCGCGGCGTCTCGGTCTCCGGTCTCTTCCAGGACGACGAGCACGTGGTCGTCCAGGCTGGCGAGGACGAGTACCCGGCCCGCTGGCTCGTCGGCTGCGACGGCGGCCGCAGCACGGTGCGCCGGCTCGCGGGATTTTCCTTTGCCGGCACCGAGCCGGAGCTGACCGGGTACGTCGCGTTGGCGACCATCGCCGATCCCGAGAAGCTGAGCCCTGGCTTCAACCTGACCCCGGACGGCATGTACGTCTCGATGCCCGCGCCCGGCCACTTCGGCGTGATGGACTTCGATGGCGGCACGTACGACCGTTCCCAGCCGCTGACCCGCGAGCACCTGCAAGCGGTGCTGCGCCGCGTTTCCGGTACCGACGTGACGCTCGACGAGGTACAGCTCGCGTCCAGCTTCACCGACCGGGCCAAGCAGACGACCGAATACCGGCGCGGCCGCGTCCTGCTCGCCGGCGACGCCGCGCACATCCACTCGCCGCTCGGCGGGCAGGGGCTCAATCTCGGCATCGGCGACGCCATGAACCTGGGCTGGAAGCTCGCCGCGACGGTACGCGGGCACGCGCCGGACGGACTGCTCGACACCTACGCCACCGAACGCCATCCGGTCGGCGCGAAGGTGCTCGACTGGTCACGCGCCCAGGTGGCGGTCATGCGTCCGGATCCGCACTCCCGGGCGATCCAGGCCGTGGTGCGCGACCTGATGGCCACCCGCGACGGCACCACGTACGTCTTCGCCCGCACGTCCGGCCTGTCGCTCCGCTATGACCTCGGCGACGAACTGGTCGGCCACAACGCGCCGGACTTCCGTCTCGCCGACGGCACTCGCCTCGGCGAACTGCTGCAGGACGGCCGAGGCGTCGCCCTCGACTTCACCGCCGACGACCGACTGCGCGACGCGGCGGCGCGCTACCGAGTCCAGTACCAGGCCATCCCAGTGCGCGACGACCTCGGCTACGACGCCGTGCTCGTCCGGCCGGACGGAATCGTCGCCTGGGCAAGCGGCCACGGCTCGTTCGAAGACGCCCTTTCTCGCTGGTTCTGACCCGTACCTGGAGGTAGACATCATGGAAAACCACTGGATCGCTGCTTGGGGAACCGCGCAGCAGCTGGCACCCGCGGCCGAGCCGGGCAGCGGGCCGGAGATGCCCGACGAGGCGCCGCCGGCACCGGCTCTCGACACCGTGAGCGCGCAAACCGTCCGCATGGTGGCGCGTTCGACGGTCGGCGGATCGGCTGTGCGCGTCGCCCTTTCGAACTCCTTCGGCCACGCGCCGGTCCGCATCGGCGCGGCCTTCCTCGACGGCGTGCGGCTGACCTTCGGCGACCGTGCCGAAGTGGTGCTGCCGACTGGCGCGCAGATTTACAGCGACCCGATCGAGTACGCCGTCTCCCCGCAGACGGACCTGACCGTCTCGCTGTATCTCCCGGACGAGAAGGTCACCCCGACGGTCCACGAGGTCGGGCTCCGCACCGCGTGGCTCGCGCCCGGCGACCAGACCGCCGAACCGGACCTGCGGGACGCCGCCGAGTTCCATTCGTACCTGTGGCTCACCGGCATCGACGTGCTCGCGCCGCACACCGCGGCCACCGTCATCGCCTTCGGCGACTCCCTGGTGGACGGGATGGAGACCACGCCAGGCACCGACGCGCCCTGGCCCTCGGTGCTCGCCCGCCGACTCGCCGCCGAGCCGGGTCTTCCGCCCCGCGCGGTGGTCAACATGGGCATGTCCGGCAACCGCGTCCTGCGCGAGACCGACGGCATGGGCACGAGCGCGCTGGCCCGCTTCGACCGCGACGTGCTGGCCCGCCCCGGTGCCCGCTGGCTCATCTTGTTCGAGGGCGGGAACGACCTGATTTTCGGCTCCTTGCCAGGAATGCCGGACAGCGAACGGGCCACCGCGGACGACCTCATCGACGGCTACCGCCTCCTGCTCGCCCGAGCCCGGGCGCACTCGCACGGCCTGCGCGTGATCGGCTGCACGCTGCCGCCGATCGGCAGCTCCCCGGTCTTCACCCCGGAGTTCGAGGAAGCCCGCCAGCGGGTGAACCGCTGGATCCGCGACAGCGGCGAGTTCGACGCGGTCACCGACCTCGACGCAGCGCTGCGCGATCCCGCTCACCCGACGAAAACACGCGCCGAGTTGGTCACCGCCGACGGCGTCCACCCGAACGACACCGGACACGCCGCGATCGCCGACGCCTTCGACCTGGAACTGTTCCGGCACTAGCCCGACTGTGCGTGAGGGGAACCCTGAGGGAATCTGATTCCCTCAGGGTTCCCCTCACGGACGATCGGCGATCCGGTCGATCCAGTAGGCGGTGACGGGCACGATCGCCAGCGCCGCAGCGAAGCCGCCGATCGTGTCGGTCGGGTAGTGCGCGCCCAACCCGACCTCGGCCCACGCCATCAGGAAGCCAGCCACCAACGCGAGACCCAGCAGCCACATCACCGCAGCGAACCGGCTTAAGCGACCGGCCAGGACGTAAGCGCCGGTTAACGCCAAAGCCGTAGCGAAGGCGGTGTGGCCGCTGGGGAAGGACAAGTAACTGCCGTGGATCGTCCGGCCGGTCAGCGGTTTCAGCACCGAAGTCACCCCGACCGTGAGGCTGCAGCCGACCACGGACAGCACCGCCGTTCGCGGGCGGTGGGTTAGCAGGCAGCCGCCGATGACCAGGAGCAGGATCAGCACCGCGCCCAAGGGTTCGCCGCAGAAGTCGATCGCGGTCGCGAAGTACCACCACGGGTCGCCAATGAGGTCCGGGCCGGGCAGGAGCGGGGCGTCGAACGCGCTCGGCACCGAGTGCCCGGCGAAGCGGACGCCCAGCGCGATCAACGCCAGGAGCCCGAGCACCGCCAGGACCAGCGACGGTGTGCGCAGAACGATCGGAAGCGCCAGGGGCGAGGTCTTCAGTCGGTCGCGCACACCGTCCTTCATACCGCCGAAATCGCTTCCTCGTAGCCCTCGAGCAGCCGTTTCAACCCGACTTCCGGGGTGAAGTCCGCGTCGTACCGTTGCCGCGCGGCCTCGCCCATCTTCTGGTTCAGCTCCGGGTCGGCCACCTCGCACAACGCTGAGGCCAGCGCCGCCGCGTCGCCGGGCGTGTGCAGCAAGCCGGTGACACCGTCGGTGACCAGCTCTTCGAAGGCTCCATGCGCGGGCGCGACCGTCGGCACTCCGGCGGCCATCGCTTCCACCACTACGAGACCGAACGCCTCCAGCCACGTCGACGGGACCACGACCGCCGCCGCGCGGGCGATCAACTCCTGGCACGAAGCCCGGTCCTGGAGCCCGACGTACGAAACGTTGTCCCGCCCAGCAGCCCAGGCCGCGATGTGGTCGGACAGCGGCCCGGTCCCGGCGATCAGCAACGGCAGTTTGCCGGAGTATTGCTCCCAAGCCGCTTTGAGCAGCGGGATGCCTTTCTCCTCGGTGAGCCGTCCCAGGAACAGGAGGTGCTCGCCTTCGCCGACACGCCGCCGACCCTCATCGGGGACGAAATTGTGCTTCACGGTCATCCGCGACGCAGGAAGTCCGGCATCCACGAGAAGGCGGCGCTGAGCGTCGGAAATGCAGAAGAACCGGGTGACGCCAGTCCGCCAGCGATCGCGGTTGACCAGCAGGTTCACCGCCATCGGCACGGTCGCGGCCGCCGAATCGCGGTAGCAGCCGTGTCGGACGGCGGGGACCGGCAGGCCGCCGACGCAGTCGGTGCAGATCCGGCCGTCGCGGTAGAGCGTGCCGGGCGGGCAGACGAGGCCGTAGTTGTGCAGCGTCGCGACCACCGGCACCCGCGCGTCGGCGCACGCGGCCAGCACCGACGGGGACAGCAGCGGGAAAGTGTTGTGGACGTGCACGACGTCCGGCCGCTCGACCTCCAGGCGTGCGCGCAGCTCCGTCCGCGACGCGCGGTTCCACGGCACCTGCAACGGCACCAACGCCTTGCGCGCCAACGGCATCGAGGCGATGTCGTCGCTGTGCCGCTCGAACCGCTGGACGTCGATCCCGGCCGAGGACAGCAGTGCGACCTCGGCGTCGACCACGTTGTTCTCGCCGCTCGGCTGCTCGGACCGATAGCGGTTGTGCACCACCAGAACCTTCACGCCAGCCTCTCCCTCGCTGGAGCCTCGCCCGCGGCCAGCAACGACGCCGCCACCGCCAGATGCAGCAGATACGGCGACGCGTCGCCGAGCCCGGCCTCGGTGTAGGACGCGGAAATCACGTAAGCGATCAGGAAAATCGCGGCCGCCCTCGCCACCGACGGCGGTCGCAGCACCGCGATCGCGACCAGCACCAGCAGCATCGCGGCGACGATCCCGATCCCGACGAAGCCCTGCTCGTGGTAGATCGCGAGCCAGCTGTTGTCGATCGGCAGGCCGTCGTAGGACTTGTCGGTGAGGCCGACGCCGAAGATGTACTCGAATCCGGTCCGCGGCGCGGACAGCAGCGCGTCCCACACCTTCGCGCGGCCGGTCAGGCTGGAGAAATCGTCGGTGCTCTGCCCGCGCAGGAACCACGCCTGCAGCAGGCCGCCCAGCACCACCGCGGCGAAACCGGCCACGAGCACGATCCCGGCGAACACCTTCCGCGCCCGCGCGCTGACCAGCCCCAGCGACAGCAGCGCGACGATCAGCCCGGCGACGAGCCCGAGCGTCGCGGTGCGGGTGTGCGTGAGCAGCAGCAGCCCGAGCGACGGCACGACGACGATCAACGCGCTCTTGGCGTCCGTCTTCTTGCCGAGCCACATCAGCACCGCGAGCCCGGCGATGACCGCCGCGTACTGCCCGACCTGCGGCGGCGTCAGCGGCCACACCGCGCCGGAAAGCCGGCCGCCGTAGATGTCCGGCATCGCCTTGCCCGGCGCGATCGCCAGGCCGAGCACGACCGAGGCCAGCACCGCGCCGAACATCCGGATGTGCGCCCGCACGAACGCGAACGACCCGTCCCACCAGCCGCTGAGCAGCCAAAGCGTCGCGACGAACACCGAGAACCGGAAGCACCGGAACAGCGAGCCGTACCCGGATTCCAGGTGCACGCTGGCCACGATGCTCGTGAGCAGCAGGAAGGTCAGGAGCAGCAGGTACGCGCTCGGCCGGATCCGGATCCGCAGGTTCAGCACCAGCGCGAGCAGGAACGCGGTCATCAGCGCGCCCATGGTGACCAGCTGGATCACCGTGCGCGGCAACGGGATCACCGTCTGCGCGCCGGTCGAGCCGAGCGTGTTGAGGACGAGCAACGCCCAGGCCGCGCCGACCGCTTTCGGCACCGATTTCGTTTCGGCGGGCAGCGTGGCGGTCAATTCGGCCATGTCAGCCCCCGTTCGGCTTGTAGCTCGAATTCGCGTCCTGGTGGTACGGCGCGCTCTGCCATTCGCCGATGCCGACGATGTTGCTCATTTCCTTGGCGACGAACGTCCACGGACCGGCGTACGCGTTGTCGTGCCAGGAATTGTCCTGCTGGAACGTGATCGCCTGCTGGATCACCTCGCCCTGGTACGGCGACCAGTTCGGGTAGCTGCCGAAATTGGACAGCACGCCCATCCGGCCGCACACCTCCTCGCAGCCGAGCGCCTTCGAGTTGAGGGTGAACTGGTTGTGCTGCACCACGACCCGCTGGGTCTTCCACCGGCAGTCGCTGTACAGCGGTTTCTTCGCGATCGCCGGCGCGGAGCAGGTCGCGACGTTCGGCACGAGCTTCGTGCACGAGCCGCTGGAGGTGTTGGCCGGGCTGTTGCAGAACCGGTCGGCGTTCTCCCAGAGGATGATGCCGTTCCAGTTGTCCTGCAGCACGTTTCCGGAGATTTCGAGATTGCTCGTCCGGGCCTTCAGCCGCGGTTCGCCGCCGGACTCGGAAATGTAGATCGTCGCGGCCGGGAACGGATCGCCGCGATCGGCATGCGCGCGGCCGTCGAGCAGGTTGTTGCGGCGGATCGTGTTGTCGCGGATGATCGCGTTGTAGCTGGTCTCGTAAATGATCGCGGCGCTGTCGTTGTTCTCGATCAGGTTGCCCTCGATCAGGAAATCGTTGTTGTTCGTGTCGGCCCACAGCCCGGTGCCGCGGTTGTCGTGCACCCAGTTGCCGACGACGTCCGCGCCGTCCACCGCCCAGAACTTCATGCCGCCGGTGCAGCCGCACTCCGGGACCTTGGACTCCCAGTTCCCGGTGTTGTTGCCGGTGATCTCGGTTCCGCGCAGCACCAGCCCGGTCACCACGGCGTTGCCGGAGTAGGCGTTCAGGCCGTACTGGCCGTTGCGCCGCAGGCAGCTGTCGAGGATCTGCTGCTTGGGCCCGGCCATCAGCCCGGCCCCGTCGTTGTCCTGCACGGTCAGGTGCTGGATGACCCAGCCCGGGCCCGAATCGTGGTTGACCACGCCCTCGTCGCGCGGCGCGGTGAAGCCCTGCACGGTGAACGATTCGAGCCGGACGTCCTTGGCCGGGCCGACGAAGGCGTACCGGTTCTTCTTGCGCCCGTCGAAGACCGCGCCGGGAGCGCCGAGGTAGACGTCGCCGTCCTTCGGCTGGACCTGGGCGTACTCGTCGTCGGTGAGCCGGTGCGTGCCGGGCGCGAGCCAGAACGTGGTGCCCGCCGGCGAGTTCTTCGTCTTGGCCGACAAGTCGTCCACCACGGCCGGATCCACCTGGACGGCCCCGGCCGGCGCGGTCGCCGGGCCGGGCGGCACGTGATCGCAGACCGCGGCGACCGGGCCCTGCGGCGTAGTCGATCCGGTGACCGGAGCGGGCGCGGCTCCGGACGAGCTGCACGAAGCCAGCGCGAGCGGGAGCAGTGCTCCCAGCAGCGGCACCAAAATCCTTCGCACGGTGGATCCTCTCGACATCAGGGCAGGCGGAGCACGGTGGTCAGCGGCCCGGTGACGGGACCGGAGCCGACGAGCGTCGTGGCGGGTTCGCGGCGGCCGAAGCCCGGCGAATACCAGCCCAGCGGCGGATTCGTCTCGCCTCGGTGCGCGGTCCAGACGAGCTGCGGCGGCAGTTCCAGCGTCGCGGTCCGGCCGGGCCAGGTGAGCTGCGCGGTGTTTCCGTCCAGCTCGGCCGACAGCAGCGGCCCGAGGTGGAAGGCGAGTTTGGCGGGTCCGCCGCCGGTTACCTCGTCGACCACGGTCAGCGTCCGGCCGGACAGCTCGACGGTGCGGCGGTGCAGCGCCGGGGCGTAACCGTCATGTTCGGCCTGCCATTGGGTGGGAGTCGCGGCGAGGGTGCGCGAGTTGGCGTGCCGCGTCCACAGGAACGGGCCACCGGAAGTCGATTGGTCGACACCGCCGAGCTGCAGCGTGTTGTGGCCGAGCGTGGAGCGGAAGTACGTGCGCCACTCGGGTTCGCCGTGGTAGCAGTATGTTCCCGGGTCGGCGAGGATGTCGACGCCGTCGTGCCGGACCTCGATGGACAACGCGTCGGCGTGCGCGTGCGCGGCGATCGCGAGGAAGCCGTGTGGACCGCTGTCGCAGCGACACCAGATCTCCGGGCCGTTGTCGCTGCGCAGGATGGTCATGCCCGCGTCGGAGAAAACCGGACGCTCGCGGGAGTTGTCGAGTTGCGGCACCCGGGAGCGCAGCGCGGCGAACAATGCGGTGCGTACGTCGTCGTCGGGTAGCTTCGGCCACCACTCCGCGCGGCCGAACAGCGCGTCGCCGGTGGCCAGCAGCGAGTGCCAGCGGTCCGTCTCCGGTCCGTCCACGATCAGGCCGTAGCCGTCGTCGGCGTCGCCTTGGCGCGGCGGCCGTCCGGCACAGTCCACGATGGCCGCGAGGGCGTCGCACATCGCCCGAAGTTCCAGCCAGGTCGAGCGCGGCAGCCGCGGTCCGGCTTCCAGCGCGGCGGCGAGGCCCAGTTCCAGCACGAGGCCGTGGTACTCCGTGGCCAGCTCGCGGTTCAGGCCGGAAGTGAAGGTGTTGGCCCGTAAATTCGAGTCCAGCGAGCGGATCGCGGCGGATCGCCAGCTGGCGGACTCCGGGTACCAGTCGAACGCGCACGACGCCGCCAGCTGTCCGGTGGCCTCGGCGAGCACGTGGTTGTTGGCCGACGTGCCCCGGCTCGGGAACGCCGCGAGCCAACGCTGGTGGTGCCAGATCTGCCGCAACGCCTCGGGGTTGTCCTCGAACAGCCCGGGCGCGCCGGACCAGCCGCCCAGCAATCGGCGCACCCACACCCAGGACAGCAGCCGGATCCCCAGCTCGATCCCGCTCAGCCAGTGCACGCCGCGCATCGGCGGATTGGCCGCCCACCACGACTTCAGGTGATCAGCCACGCGGTGCGCGTAACGATCGTCGCCGGTCACCTGGTACGCCGCGGCCAGCACGGTCAGGTGCTGATGCCGCGAGGGTTCCCAGATCTGCTTGATGTCGCCAATCGCGTTCTCGTCGCGGTACGGGATCTCGAAGGAATACCGGTCCCCCGGCGCGCGACGGCCGGTCTTCGGATCGAACGCCCAATCCGGCGCGACGAGGTCGTCCCGTGCGACGCCGAAGTACTCGGCGTGCCCGTCCAGCAGCCGATCCGCCGCCGCGACCAGCCTTTCGCTCCCGGTCGCGGGCACCTCCGGCTCGGCGGGCCAGGCCGGGAACGTCCGGGTCGGCGACCAGGTCGGCTGCCGCTGGGATTCGCCGCGCCACCGCTGTTTGCGCACGACGTCGCCGACGCGGCCGACGATCTCCGCCGGCCCCATCGCGGACAGCCGGCGCAGGTACCAGGACGGGTCCATCACTGCTCCAACCGCACCGGCGCGCCGGTTTCGAGGCTGCGGTGCACGGCCAGCGTCGCCAGCGTCGTGGAGACGAGCGAGTCGAGGCTGATCGGCATCGCGACGCCGGTCTTCAACGCGGTGATGAACGCGTCCAGTTCGGCCCGCTGCCCCTTGTCCCGGGCTTTCGGCAGCCGCGAGCTGGTCCAGCGCTTGCGCCCGAACACCGAGGCGCGGACGAAATCGTCGAATTTCAGCACCTTGCCGTCGGCGAGCACCTCCAGCGTTTCCTTGGGGAACGCGGTGCTGCCGCTGGTGATGTAGCTGATCGACGCCGTCGAGCCGTCGGCGTAGCGCAGCAGCACCTGCAGGTCGTGGTTGCCGGGGGTGCCGGTGGCGTACACCGAAACCGGGTCACTGCCGAGGAACCAGCTGACCGTGTCGATGAAGTGCCCGCCCTCGCCGACAAACCGGCTGCCCTCGGAATCGGCCTGGTTGTACCAGCTGTTCGCGTCCAGGCGGCCCGCGTTGACCAGGTACCGCACCGAAGCCGGGCCGACCCGCGGGCCGAACTGGTTCTTGGCCTCGACCAGCAGCGGCGCGAACCGCCGGTTGAACCCGACCTGCAGCCGGTCGTTGCCCGATTCCGCCACCACGTCCACGACGCCGCGCAGTTCCTTCTCCGACAATGCGAGCGGCTTCTCCACGAAGACCGCCTTGCCCGCCAAGAGCGCCCGCCGCGTCAGCTCAGCGTGCGAACTGTGCCTGGTCACCACGAAGACCGTGCTGACCTGGTCGTCCTCCAGCAGTGCGTCGACGTCGGTGCTGGCTGCGACGAAACCGAACTTGCGCTTCGCGTTGGCCCCGGAGAGCGCGGAGGTGGTGACGACGTCGGTGAGCAGCACGCGTTCGTCCCCGGCCAGGTGCGGCAGGATCATCGACGACGCGTAGTTGCCCGCGCCGACGAACCCGATCCGCAGCCACTGCAACGGATCCGTCCGTTTATCGACTATCGGAGCCGCCGGAACCGCGGACACCACGCTTTCGTCCTCGGCGGGCGGCGCGTCCGGGTAGCGGAACAGCACCGCGACCGCCTTCAGCTCGCCCTCGTTGAGCGCCCGGTAGGTCTCGACCGCTTTCGCGAAGTCCGCGGTGTGGCTGATCAGCGGCGACACGTCGAGTTTGCCCCGCGCGGCCAGGTCGAGGAAGCACTCCAGGTTGCGCCGTTCCGTCCAGCGCACGTAGCCGATCGGGTAGTCACGCCCCTCCAGCTCGTAGGACGGGTCGTAACGGCCGGGCCCGTAGGAGCGGGAGAACCGGACGTCGAGTTCCTTTTCGTAGTAAGCGTTCCACGGCAGGTTCAGCGAGATCTTGCCGATGTCGACCACCCGGCCGCGGTCGCGCGCGAGCCGCGCAGCGAGCTCCACCGGATCGTTCGAGGCCCCGCCCGCGGCGAGATACACCTGGTCGACGCCGTGTCCGCCGGACAGCTCAGCCACCGCCTGGTCGATCTCGCCGGACGCCGGATGCCCGCAGGCCAGCGCGCCCAGTTCCCGCGCGAGTTCGCAGCGCTGCGCGTCCGGGTCGACGCCGACGACGCGCGCGCCGCTCGCCACCAGTAACTGCACCACCAGCTGACCGATCAGCCCGAGCCCGATCACCAGCGCGAGGTCGCCGAGCTGCGGTTCGCCGCGCCGGACGCCCTGCATCGCGATCGCACCGACGGTCGCGAACGCCGCCTGCCGCGGCGAAAGCCCGGCCGGGACCTTCGCGTACAGGTTCTTCGGCACCCAGTTCAGCTCGCTGTGCAGCGCGTGCTCGTTCCCCGCGCATGCCACGACATCGCCGACCACCACGTCATCGATGCCCTCGCCGACCTGCTCGACCACGCCGCACAGCGAATAGCCCAGCGGCGTATAGGAATCGAGCTTCCCGGACACCTTCCGATACGTCGCGGCGAGCCCGTTCGTCGCGACGCTCTGCATGACCTTCGCGACCTGGTCCGGCCGCGACCGGGCCTTGCCGAGCAGCGACATCCCGGCCTCGGACACCTTCATCATCTCGGTGCCGGTCGAGATCAGCGAGTACTGGCTGCGGACCAGCACGCCGCCCGGTTTGCACGCCGGCACCGGGACGTCGAGCAGAGCCAGCTCGCCGCTCTTGTAGTTCTGCACTACCTGTTTCACTGGACTCCTAGCCGCTCGCCGCGGAGGGCCCCGCGGTACCAGTACTCGAGGGTCAGCACGTGCCAAAGATGTTTCGCGCGGTCCTCGCGCCCGGCGGCGTCCTCGGCCACCAGCTTGCGCAAGGCGTCGCGCTGCAGGAAACCCGACTCGACCAGGACGCCTTCTTCGATGACCTCCCGCACCAGCGGCGCGAGGTCCCGGCTCATCCACGCCCGCAGCGGCGCGCTGAACAGGCCCTTCGGCCGGTACACGATTTCGTCGGGCAGGATCGCGGTGGCCGCCTTCTTCAACGCCACCTTGCCTTGCCGGCCGGCGATCTTCTCCCGGCCCGGCACCCGGAACGCGGCCCGGACCACTTCAATGTCCACAAAGGGCGTTCGCACCTCGGTGGAAGCGGCCATGGTGGACCGGTCGGTGTAGGTGAGATTCAAGCCCGGCAGGAACATTCGCGCGTCGGCGAGGCACATCCGGTTGACCTGGTCGGTCAGCTTCGTGTCGTAGTAGATGTCCGCGTGTTCGGTGAGCACATCGTCCACTTCGGACTGAAGATCCGGCGAGACGAGGTCGAGCAGCTCGGCCCGGTCGTACATGGTGTAGCTGCGCCGGAACGCCGTTTCCTCCGGAAGGTCCGCAAAGGACAGAAACCGCTTCGCGAACCGCACCGACCGGTAACCGCGCGTGGACGACGCGACCGGCAGCCGGTCGACTGCCGCCCCGATCGCCCGGCGGGCCACGCCCGGCACCCGCCGGTACCGCAACGCCAGCAGGTTCGCCAAATGCTTGCGGTATCCGGCGAACAGCTCGTCCGCGCCCATCCCGGACAGCAGCACCTTCACACCGGCCTCGCGGGCGGCCGAGCAGATCAGGTACGAGTTGATCGCCGCCGGGTCGCCGATCGGCTCGTCCAGGTGGTGCGTCATCCGCGGCAGCAGATCCTGGACGTCCGGCGCGATCTCGATCTCGTGCAGGTCGACGCCGAACTGGCGGGCGACGATCCGGGCGTAGCGCAGGTCGTCCGGCATTGCCTCGAATTTCGCGTCCTCCGGACGGAAACCGATCGTGTAAGCCGAAATCCCCGGCTGCTCGCGCGCGGCCAGCGCGGTGAGGTAGCTGGAGTCGAGGCCGCCGGAGAGGAAGGTCGCCACCGGGACGTCGGACAGCAGGTGCTTGCGGGTGGAATCCTCGACGACCGCGTGCAGGTCGACCTCGCCGCGATACGCCGCGCCTTCCTCGGCGACTTCGCGCAGCGACCAGTAAGCGCCGGTGTCCGTGCTGCCGTCCGGCCGGAACCGCAGCCAAGTGCCCGGCGACAGTTTCTCCGCCTCGCGGTATGCGCACCGGCTGTCCGGGACCCAGTAGTAGAGCAGCGACGCGATCATCGCGGCCTGGTCCACGTTCAAGGTGTCGCCGAGTTCGCGAGCCAGCGCCTTCAGCTCCGACGCGAACACGACCCCTCCCCCGCGACGCACGAAGAACAGCGGCTTGATGCCCAACTGGTCCCGCACGAGCACCAGCTCACCGGTGCGTTCGTCGTACACCGCGAAGGCGAACATCCCGCGCAGCCGCGGCAGGCAGTCCGTTCCCCACTCTCGCCAGGCCCGCAACAGCACCTCGGTGTCGGAGGTGCCGCGGAACCGGACCCCGGCGGCTTCGAGTTCGGCCCGCAGCTCCGGCGCGTTGTACAGCTCGCCGTTGTAGGTCAGGGCGAGGCCCTCGGCCGTCATCGGCTGCGCACCGGTTTCCGACAGGTCCACGATGGACAGCCGACGGTGTCCTAAGTGGACGTCCCGGTGGTCGTAGCGGCCGTCGCCGTCCGGCCCCCGGTGCGCGAGGCACTGGGTGAGCCGGTCGGTGAGCGGGCCGCCGTCCGGCCAGCTGTACGCGCCCGCGATGCCGCACATGCGCTTGGTCCCCCTAGCTTTCCTGTACGGGTTTGAGCCGCCTCGTCGGTGCGTCCGGATCCACCGGCGAGGGCGGACGAGTCCGGTCGAGCGGACGGCGCCTGCGCTCGGTGTCGCGCTTCCCCGGCCATTCGATCGGCTTGGTTTCCTCGCGCAGTTCCAGCTCGACCGCGTCTTCCTGTTTCTTCGCGACCACGGCCGCCCGCCCGCGCAACGCCGTGTGCAGCCCGTCCCAGAGCGTGCCGTCGGTGCCGTCCTTCGGATCCGGATCGACCAGCACCACGCCGAGGATCGGCACGCCACAGTCGGCGAGCTGCCGCGCGACGGTGTGCAGCCACTGCGTGTTCGCGAACCCGGCACGCACCACCAGCACCGCCTCCGCGCCGAGCGCCGACAGGTCGGTCCACGCCGTGCCCGGCGAGGCTGTGCCGACCCCGACCCGGCGCACCGCGCGCGCCACCGCCGGATCGCCAGCCTCGACGACCTGGACGTTTCCTTCGACCGGCAGCCGCGACACTTCCTTGCCCGGCAGGTCGTCGACGAGCACCACCGGCCCGTCCTCGGCCAGCGAACGGCCGAGTTCCACCGCCAGCTCCGCCGCGGTCGAGGCCGCGCCGATCTCCAGCAGCGACAGCGAATCCCGGTCTTCCCGCGCCGCCCGCGCCAGCGTGAGCGCGACCCGGCTGGACTCGGTGACCGCCTTCGAGCGCCGCCACAGCTTCGCCGGGCCGATCGGCTTCACGCCCACCTGCGCGATCACCGACGCCCCGAGGTGCTGCGAAATTTCGCGGCGCAATACCGGCCGGTCCCGGACCAATGCGGACACCGCGGCGAAAGCGAGCCCGAGCGCGAGACCCAGGGCCAGCCCGACGCCGCCATCCGTGCCATAGGTCTTCAGCTTCGACACCGGCTGGACCGCCGGCGCGTCCACGATCTGCGTCCCGGCGATGACCTCCGGCGACCCGATCCCGGCCTGCTGCGCCTGGTTCTGCAGATCGGCGATCTTCGACACCAGGTTCGCGCGTTGCGTGTACAGCTGCTCCAGCGCACCCGCGTTGGAATTACGCCCCTTCGCGACCTCAGCCGCGGCCTGGTTGTCGATGTCCGCCAACTGCGCCTGAGACTGGTCCCGCTGCTGCAACAACGCCTTCGAACGACCGGTGGCCGCGGCTTGGGTGCGCGCCGTGTGGTCGGCGATGAACGCGTCCGCAAGCGCCTTCGCCTTCGCGACCGCCTCGTCCTTGGTCTTCGCCTTGACCGTCACCTGCATGACGTTGTTGGTGAGGCCGAGCCCGGCGTAGTCCTTCAGGAAATCCGAGGGCGATTCGGGGTTGTTGATCCGTTTCAGCGCCGCTGCCGCCATGTTCGCCGTCGAAAGCACGGCGACGTCGGTGCGCATCAGCGTGCCGCTGTCGGTCGGCGAATCGTCCGGGTGGATCACCATGATCTTCGTGACCGCGGTAGGCGGCGCGGGCAGCAGGATCGCCACCGCACAGCCGAGAATCAGCCCGGCCAGCGCGGTCGTCAGCCAGAACCGCCGCTTGCGCCGCAGCGCGACCACCAGCCGCTGGAGATCGACCAGGGGCTGGACCTGTGCGGCGCTCATCGCGCACCAGCCAGTTCATCGGTCCGCGGCTTGGCGACCGGCTTTTGCTTCGGTCCGCCAGCAACGTGGACTTCCCGGGCCAGTACGGCACCGAGAATTTCGTGCCCCGAGTCCGCGCAAGCCTCCGCGATCGAAACCAGTTCCCACGCGTTGCGCGAGCCGAGCGAGATCACCACGAGCACACCTGCCGTTCCGTCCGGCACGATCGGCTGCGCCCCGGGTACCACCTCGATCTCGGTCACCGTCACCTCGACGCGGATGCGGTCGCCGCGAGCCGTGCCGGCGAACTGTTCCGCGACGTTCCGCGCCGAGGCGTCCCCGCGCGGAACAAGAATCAGCAGCCGCAACACTCCGTCGCGATCCGCGCCCAGCCGCGCGAGCACGCGGCGGTACCGCACCTCCCGTGCCGCGTCGTCGGCCGACGACGGCACCTCCGGCAGGTTCCACGGCCGCTCGTTCCCGACGGCCTTCCGCCACCACTTCGCCGGCGCGTCCGAAACAGCCGGGGTATCGATGCTCGCCAGCACCGGGGCACCCAGCGCCGAACCGATTTCGCCTTCGCTGCGCGGCCGCCGGTCGGTCCGCGCCCCGAACAGGTAGGCCAGGATCCCGAGCACGAAAAACACCACCGCGCCGCCGACCGTCAGCTGCAGGAACGTCGGCGCGGACGGCGAGGACGGCCGTTCGGACGGACCGAGCACGACCATGTTGCCCGCGCCGGTCGCCGCGTCAGCCGCGTTGAGGTTGTTGACCGCCTGCTCCAGCGCCGTCCGCAACCCCTGCAGCGTCGTACGCGCCTGCACGCCCTCGACGGTGTCGCCGTTCGCCACGGATTTCGACAGATCGAGGATCCGCTGGTTGGTCTGCACGATCTGCTGGCGCAGCGATTCCTTCTGCTGTTGCGCGAGTTGCGCGGCCTGGTCCGCGGAATTTCCGAGCAATTGCGTCGAATACTTCACGAACTCGCCCGCGACCTGGTCGGCCAGCTGCTGCGAGCGCTCCGGGCTGGAGCCTTTCGCGGTAATCGTCACGACATTGCCCTGCGCGACGGACGCGGCGACCGATTTCTGCAGATCCGTCCCGCGAATCCCGAGCCCCAGCGCCGCGGACGCCCGGTCGAGCACCACCGAACTCGTCGCCACCTGTGCTTCGGTCAGCAGTTCGTCCGGCTGCCTCGGTCCCTGCAGCAACACGCTGGCCTGCGCCTCGTATCCCGGCGAAAGCACCACGGAAGCCCCGGCCCCGACACCCGCGCCGACGACCGCGAGCAGAAGCAACGCTCGCCACCGCCGGCGCACCACCTTCCCCACGACAGAAAGGCGTACTGTTTCGTCACTCAAAACCAGGTCTCCCCTCACGGGCCGACGCACGGGTCATTGACCCCGTCGCGGCACCGCGCCGGTTGGTTACACCATCCGGCCGAACCTTGTTCGAAACGCGACCCGGCTCAACCCAGCGCACGCTCGTACGCCTTGATCAACGCCGCCTGGGAATTGCCCCAGGCGAGCGGTCCACGCACGCGCTGCTTGCCGAGCTGTCCCATCCGTTCCCGCTGCTCCGGGTCGTCCAGGAGCACGGAAACGAGCTTCGCGAACTCCGCGATGTCGTTGGCCGGGGCATAAAGCGCGGCCTCGCCCGCCGACACCCGCGCCTCGCGCAGCTCGAACGACACCATCGGTTTGCCCATGGCCATGTACTCCATGACCTTGTTCATCGTCGACACGTCGTTGAGCGGGTTGAGCGGATCCGGCGAAAGGCACACATCGGCCGCGGACAAATACCGCAGCAGATCCTCGTCGGACACCCGGCCGGTGAATTCCACCTGTCCGGACAATCCGAGCTGGTGCGACAACGCGACCATCTCGTCGAACGTGTCGCCCGCGCCGACGAACACCGCGTGCCAGTCGTCGCGGCCCACCTCGTCGCGCAGGGAAGCGAGCGCGCGCAGGGCGTAGTCCACGCCGTCCTGCGGGCCCATCACGCCGAGGTAGCAGAGCAGATTCGGCTTGCCGCGCTTGAGTTCCGGCTCCACCGGCACCTCGTGGAACCGCTCCACGACCGGCGCGCTGCGGACCACGAACACGTCCTCGGGCGCCTTGCCGCCGCGGATCCGCGCGACCTGGCGATAGCTCTCGTTGGTGGACAGCACGACGTCCGCCGCGCGATAGGTGGAGCGTTCCAACGCACAAACGCCGCGGTAAAGGAAATCCTGTCCGCGATCGAATCGCGACAAATACAGTTCCGGCACCAGGTCGTGCTGATCGAAAATGAACTTCGCACCACGTCTTCGCAACATCCGGGCGACCAGGAACAGCAGATCCGGCGGATTGCAGGCGTGCACGACGTCGACCCGGCCGATCTTGCGCGCGAGCCGGAACGTGTGCCACAGCGCGGATCCGTACTCGCGCGCGTACCCGGCCGGTCCGCCGGTCGCCGCCTGCAGCGGGTACCGGTGGATGTGCACGCCGTCGAGCACGACTTCGGCCTCGGTGTCCCGTTTCGTGCCCTGCGGGCAGATCACGTGCACCGTCATCCCGGCGTCGCGCAGCGTCTGGCATTCCTGCCACACGCGCCGGTCGAACGGCACGGACAGATTCTCGACGAGAATCAGCGCGACCCGGTTCCGCAGGATTTCGTTTTCGGAAAAGCCTTCACCAGGCAAGGCCGACGTACCCCTCTTCCGCCCGGCGCGCGGCGGCGTCCGGGACGCGGACCAGATCGACCAGCACCGGCCCGCTGCCGTGCGGCAGAGCGGCCAGCACCTCCGGGTCCGAGGTGCCGATCAAGCACACCTCGGCGTGGTCGAGCACCTCCTGCACCGACCCGGCGAGCAGCTGCCCGAGGTGCGGCAGCCTGCTTTCGATGTACTCGCGGTTGGCCCCCATCAGCCGCGACAGGCTGACGTTGGCATCGTGGATCTTGAGGTCGTATCCCTTGCCGAGCAAGCGTTCGGCGAGTTCGACCAGCGGGCTCTCGCGCAGATCGTCGGTGCCCGGTTTGAAGGAAAGCCCGAACAGCCCGATCTTGCGTTTCCCGGTCCGCGCGACCAATTCGAAGGCGCGGTGGAGATGTTCGGTGTTCGACGGCAGTACGTGGGCGAGCAACGGCACCGAGACGTCCGCCTGCCGCGCGGCGTAGACCAGCCCGCGCAGGTCCTTCGGCAGGCAGGAACCGCCGAACGCGAAGCCGGGCCGCAGGTACGCCGGGCTGATGTTGAGCTTGCGATCGGCCAGGAACACGTCCATCACCTGGTGCGAATCGAGCCCGAGCGCACGGCAGATCGCGCCGAGTTCGTTCGCGAACCCGATCTTCACACCGTGGAAAGCGTTGTCCGCGTACTTCGTCATCTCCGCGACCGGGACCGGCACGCGGAACACGTCGCCGGGCAGCCCCTCGTAGAGCTTCGCCACGACGTCGCCGCTGCCCGGATCGAACTCGCCGATCACCGTTTTCGGCGGCTGGAAGAAGTCGCGGACGCTGGTGCCCTCGCGCAGGAATTCCGGGTTCACCGCGACGCCGAAGTCGACCCCCGCGGTACCGCCGCTGTGCTTTTCCAGGATCGGCACGAGCAGCCCGAGACAGGTGCCCGGCAGCATCGTGCTCCGGAACACCACCGTGTGCCGATTCTCGTTGTTCCCCAAAGCTTTTCGTTCCTTTAACGCCTCGCCGATCTGTTCGGCGACGCGCTGCAGGTACTCGGTGGAAAGACTCCCGTTCGGCGCCGACGGCGTGCCGACGCACACCAGGGAAACGTCCGTCGCGAGGATCGCCTCGGCCACCTCGGTCGTCGCCCGCAATGCCCCGGAAGCGACCACTTCCGCGGTCAATTCCCCGATCCGTTCCTCGACCACCGGCGCCTTGCCGGCCGTCACCAGGTCCACCTTCGCCGGATTGACGTCCACTCCGACGACCTCGTGCCCTTGCCCCGCCAGGCAAGCCGCGGACACGCATCCGACGTATCCCAGCCCGAAGACGCTGATCTTCACAACGGAACCTCCGCCCGACCGTTCGCTGCTCATTGGTCGGAGCGCGGACGGGCTTCGTTACCGGTTCCGCATAACAAGGCGGGAACCCGTGTCCTCGCACGGATTCCCGCCTTGCGCCGCCCACCGGAGGAGCGGTTACCCCATCCGGCCGCATCACCCGGGGAATTTGCCCACCGTTGTCCGGAAAGGGCAGTGAATGCCTTCCGAAGCTTCGGAAAATTCAGTTTCCGCCCACGAACGCCGAGGCCAGCTTTTCCCCGGTGCTCGTAGCCGCACCGTGATCCTCGATCGGGTTCACCGCCGAGTTCTTGAAGCAGACATAGGTCACGCCGGAGTCGACGCCGCCGTTCTTCGGATCCGGGTTGATGCCGAGATCCTTGGCCGTCGCATACGACGCCTCACCGATGATCTTGTTCGGTCCGGTGTCGCCGATGACCGCGTACTCGACCTTGCCGTTGTAAATCACCGCACAGGAACCGCCGCCGCGGAGACCGGAGTTTTCGTAGTTCCAGATGCTGCTCGAAGACGGCACCACGATGTACGGGAGCTTGGCGGCGCTGAGCGGTTTGCCGTCGGATTGCGGGAAGGCGGTGTCGGGCTGGAAGCAGCAGTCGGTGTTCTCGTTGCACTCGGTGGTGCGCTGGCCGTCGCAGTCGATGTCCATGTCGGCTTTCCAGAAGACTGCTTTGCCGGCGTCGCACACCGGAACGGTCGCACTGCCAGAGTCTTCGTCGGTTTTGTATTTGCCGTTGGAGATCTGCTTGCAGGAGGCGACCTTGGCGAGGATCTGGTCCGCGGTCGGGCCCGCCTGCGCTGCTTCCGCGGCCGGGGCCTTGGCCGGAGTCGCCGCGGAGGCGAGCGCGGTGGGCAGGACGGCGGCGGCTATCGCCAGAATCGCGAGCAGGACGAGTTTCCGCATCGACGCTCCCTGTTTATTAGGAAACTTTCCTTACGGCGGCGCGCGCTTAGGATGCCGCCGAACGGACGCGGTCACAACCCGCCAAAAGAGGGTGTTTTTTCCCGCCGAACCGAGCAGTCCGCAAAGAAGACCCGAGAGACTTAAGCCGCGCGCCCCCACCACACCGACAGACGTTCGTGAGGGGAACCCTGAGGGAATCTGATTCCCTCAGGGTTCCCCTCACGAACATCCCGCGCCGCAGTCGCAGCGCCGCCCGGCAGTCGCGGCGCCGCCTTAAAGTCCAAGTCCGCGAAGGAGCCCTTCACGGATCGCGAGTTACCGCCCGGGCCGAGACGCCCAACGCGCCGGGAATCGACGCGGACGGCGGCTCACTGCCTCGGCCCAGCGGGGGCTCAGGTCCGACCGGATCTCCGTCCGCGACCGCACCAGCGCCGCCCCGCGCACGCCGCCGACATTCGCGTACACCCGGGTCGCCCCGGCCTCGCGCAGATGCGTCAGCACCCGGCGGTCAAAGCGGCCCTCCGGCAGCGAAAATCGCCGCACCGGGGTCCCGCTCAGCTGCTCCAGCAACCGCGGCGCCTCGTCCAGCTCCCGGCGCACCGCGAACGATCCGTCGAGCCGCCGCCAGTCCAACCGGTCCCAGCCGTGCGATCCGACGTGCATCCCCGCGTCCACCAGCTGCCGCAGCCCGTCGCGGTCGACGTACCCGCGCTCGCCGACCCGGCCCGCCAGCGGGAAGAACTCGGCATAAAGCCCGCGCTCGACCAGCCGCGGCAGCGCGATCTCGACATCCGAGGAGTTCCCGTCGTCGAAAGTGAGCTTCGCGCCCGTCCCCGAGACGACGTCCAGGAGCGCGTCGAACTGCTCCACGGTGATCCACCGCTCGTCCTCTCCCGGATCGAGGGCCCGCAGGGGTTTGCCAATGCCGTGCACCGCAAAGGTGATCATCGCGCCTCCCGTCTGTCGTACCGTACCCGATTAATCGGATTCGCAAACGGAGCAGTTACCGGCGCCGATCCCATGGTCAACAACGCACTTCGGGCGTGGAGAAAACACTCCCGCAGGAAAATCGGAATACGTCCACACTTGTAGACAGCCGTCATCTTCACACGTTTGGGTGAAGATTCAATGATTACGGTGGTAGTGCCGCCGGGCCTTCTCCCGGTTCCCGCAAGCCGCCATCGAGCACCAGCGCGCACGGTTCGCCCGGCTGCGATCGAGCAGGAACAGCTGGCACTCGTCGTTGGCGCAGGCCCGCAATCGCCCGGGGAGATCCTTCTCGATCGCCGCCCAGTCCAGAACCGCCCCCACAGCCAACCGGGCATGCGGCGGCGTCTCCAACGACCAGCGAAGGCCGTCCGCCGAAACCTCCGGCACCTGACGCACCCCGTCGAGCAACGGGCGCAACGCAACCGGCGAGCTGTCCCCGCGCACGACGTCCCGCAGGAGATCCCGCGCCCGCCGTAGCAGCTCCAGCTCCGCGGCACTCCCGTCGCCGCCGCGCTCCCGCGCCCACTGCCGGTCGAGCGCGTCCTGTTCCTCGCCGTTGACCAGCGGCCTGCTGTTGAGCAGGTCGAGCAGCGCGTCCATCGAAGCTCTCCTAACCAGACTGCACCCTTTGACAGGTTAGCTCGACCATGCTTCCATGGCGAGACCTAACCAGATTAAACCAGCAAAGGGGTTAGCCATGATCCAGCATCGGACGACCGTCGTCGACGGCCAGAAGCTCTTCTACCGCGAGGCCGGTCCCGTCGACGCGCCCGCGATCGTCCTGCTGCACGGGTATCCGACCAGCTCGTTCATGTTCCGGAACCTCATCCCGCTGCTGGCCGACCGCTACCGCGTGATCGCGCCGGACCACCTCGGCTTCGGCCACTCCGCCGCCCCCGCGGCCGACGAGTTCGACTACACCTTCGACGCCCTCGCCGACCTCACGTCCGGCCTGCTCGACCAGCTAGGCCTGAACCGCTACGCGGTTTACGTCCAGGACTACGGCGCCCCGATCGCCTGGCGGCTCGCGCTCAAGCACCCCGACCGGATCTCCGCGATCGTCACGCAGAACGGCAACGGTTACGAGGAAGGCTTCGTCGACTCGTTCTGGACCGGCCTCTGGGCCTACGGCGCGAACCCCGGTCCGGACACCGAACCGGCCGTCCGCACCGCGTTGAGCTACGACGCCATCCGCTGGCAGTACCTGCACGGCGTCCCCGACCCGAGCCTGGTCAGCCCGGACACCTGGGAGCACGACCACGCACTGGTTTCCCGCCCCGGCAACGACGAAATCCAGCTCGCGCTCTTCCGCGACTACCAGCACAACCGACCGCTTTACCCGCAGCTGCACGAATTCCTGCGCACCCACGACGTCCCCGTGCTCGCCGTCTGGGGCCGGGGCGACCAGATCTTCGGCCCGGCCGGTGCGGAAGCCTTCGCCCGCGACGCCAAGGACGCCGAAGTGCACCTGATCGACGGCGGCCATTTCCTGCTGGAAAGCCACCTGGACGTCGTCGCGGGCTACCTGCGCGGCTTCCTCGGCCGGGTGCTGAAGTAGTCCGGGTACGGCAAAACTACCGACCCGAAACCGCCGCACAGCCCGGAAAATCGGCCGGTGTCCCGCTTCGCGAAACTGCAGTTGTCTCCCCGGCCGGTCGCCGCGGCCGTCGTGTTCGTCGTCTTCGCCACCGCCCTCGTCATCCACCTGACGACCCGCTCGGACGACGACCCGGTAGCCGCACCCGCGTCGAGCAGCCCGGCCAGCGCCACCACCAGCTCCAGCCCGCCGAGCAGCACCGTCCCCGCGACCCCGCTCGACCCGGCGGGCTACCAGAAGCTCCTCACCGACATCGGCGCCTCGATCACCCCGACCGTTCAGCAGCTCGAGCAGGCGACCACCCCCGCGGAGGTGAACAGCGCGAGCTCGAGCCTCAGCAGCGCGGTCAGCAGCGCCATCCAGCAGCTCGACTCCGCCCTTCCCCCGGACGCGATCCGCAGCACCAACCGCGCGCTGCTGTCCGACTTCACCGTGCTCTACAACAGCTCCGTGCCGAAGATCGAGAGCAGCGCGCTGACGAACAAGCTGTGCGGCGGAGTCTCAGCCATCGCGGAGCTGAGCAACGACCAAGGCGTCGCCGGACTGCGCGACACCCTCGCGAAACTGGCCACCGCCGACCCGGCCCACCCGTATCACCTCGGCCCGCTCTTCCCCGACGCCCTCCCGGCACCGAACCGCAGCGCGGAAAACGGCGCGGTCCTCGCCGGCGCGGGCGGCAGCAAGAACAGCGTCAGCATCGAGAACGTCTCCGGCACCGACCAGGCCGTGACGTTCGCCGACCTCTCCCGCCCGGTGTTCACCGTGTACGTGAAGGCAGGAGCCACCACCTCGGCGAGCGGCATCGCGGACGGCCACTACACCGTCTACAGCACCGGCGGCACCGACTGGGACGCCAGCCGCGGCCGCTTCACCCGCGACTGCTCGTTCTCGAAGTTCGGAGTACCCGCTGCCATGAAGGACAACGGGTACACCCACACCAACATCGACCTCACCGTGCACAAGCTAGACCCGCGCGAACTGCCGTCCGGACCGTTCCCGGAGCAGTCCTCGATCGAGCCCCTGGAGTACCCGCACTGACCTACTTGCGGATCTCCAGCGTGCAGCACTTCGGGCCGCCACCGGCCTTCCGCAGCTCCGAAATATCCACATACACCGGCTCGTAACCCCGCTCGGCCAGCCGAGCACCAAGGTCCGTCGCCTCGACCGGCAACACCACGTTGCGCCCGTCGGACACCCCGTTCAGCCCGAAGCACTCCGCATCAGCCGCAGTAGCGAGCACAGCGTCCGGGAACATCCGCCGCAACACGCGCTGCGAACCAGGCGAGAACGCCTCCGGGTAGTAGACGACTTGCGCGGTCGCCGTGTCCGTCGCCTCGGCCAGCACGAACAGCGCGGTGTCCAGGTGGTAGTAGCGCGGGTCGATCAACTGCAGCGACACGACCGGGACGCCGAGCACCTCCTGCGCCTCGGCGTGCGCGGCAGGGTCGGTGCGGAAGCCAGTACCGGCCAGCAGCAGCCGTCCGGTCCAGGCGAAATCGCCCTCGGCCTCGTTGATTTTCTCCGGCATGGTCAGGTCGCGGTAGCCGTGTTCGAGGAACCAGCGGCGGAAGTGCTCCGCCTCGGCGGTGCGCTGCGGGGCGCGGAACCGCGAGCCGAGCACGCGCCCGTCCACGACGGTGCCCGAGTTGGCCGCGAACACCATGTCCGGGAGGCCGGGTTGCGGATCGATCTCCTCGACGGTGTGGCCGAGGCGGCGATAGGTGTCGCGCAGCTCGGTCCATTGCGCGACGGCGACGTCCGCGCTGACCGGCTTGGAGGGGTCCATCCAGGGGTTGATCGCGTAGTCGACGGCGAAATAACGCGGCGGGCACATCAGGTAACGGCGGGGCGTGGGCACCCGCGGCGGCACAGCCTCTCCCTGCATGCAACCAGGCTAAGGTGGACCTAATCTCGCAATCAATCGCTGTTCACTGCGCACCTGCGTGCTAAACATTGCGTGTGAACACCATCGACCAGCGAATCGTTTCCTGCCTGGTGGCCAACGCCCGCTCCAGCTACGCGGAGATCGGCAAGGTGGTCGGGCTGTCCGCCCCGGCGGTGAAGCGGCGCGTGGACCGGCTGCTGGAAACGGGCGTGCTGCGCGGCTTCACCGCGGTCGTCGACCCGGAGGCGCTCGGCTGGGGCACCGAGGCGTTCGTCGAGGTGCACTGCCAGGGCAACGTCACGCCCGGCCGGATCCGCGCCCGGCTCGAACCGCTGACCGAGGTCGTCGCCGCGTACACGGTGTCCGGCGCGGCGGACGCGATCGTGCACCTGCGCGCCGCCGACATCCACCACCTGGAGACCGCGCTCGAACGGCTGCGCGGGCTGGAAATCATCGACCGCACCGTGTCGACGGTCGTGCTGTCCCGGCTGTTGGAGAGGCCGCCGACGCCGTCGTGAGTGCCTACGCCGGTTCTAACCGGCATCGCCACTCACGACGATGCGATGCTGAGCGCCATGACCGACCGCATTCACAGCGAGCACGACCAGGGCGTCGCGCTGCTCACCGTCGACGCCCCGAAGAGCCGCAACGCGCTCACCCTCGACCTCTCCGCCGAACTGGCCGCGGCGGTCGCGCGCGCCGAGGCCGACGAGAGCGTGCACGCAGTGATCGTTACTGGCGCACCGCCAGCCTTCTGCGCGGGCGCGGACCTCACCGCGCTCGGCAAGGCCGACGCCGAAGGACTGCGCTCGGTGTACGCGGGGTTCCTCGCTGTCGCCGGATGCAGCCTGCCGACGATCGCGGCGGTCGGCGGGGCCGCCGTAGGCGCTGGTCTGAACCTCGCGCTGGCCGCCGACGTCCGGCTCGTGGGACCGCACGCCAAGTTCATCCCGCGGTTCCTCGAACTCGGCCTGCACCCCGGCGGCGGCATGACCTGGATGTCGCAACGAATCCTCGGTCCGCAGCAGGCGTCCGCGATGGCGTTGTTCGGCGAAACCCTTACCGCGGAATCCGCAGTGCGGGCCGGGTTCGCACTGCGCTTTGTGGACGGCGACCACGACGCATTGGTCCAGGCCGCCCGCGACCTCGCCGCCCCGACGGTCGCCGCGCCGCGCGAGGTGGTGCTGTCCACCAAGCGGACTATGCGCCAGACGAGCGGCCTGACCGAACACGCCGCGGCGGTCGACGCCGAACTCACCCCGCAGCTGGAATCGCTGGCCGCACCGGCATTCGCCGAGCGGCTGGCGGCGATGAAGGCGCGCATCAGCGGGCGCTGACCGGCGGCGCGCACAAATTCCCACATTCCGGGAACCCTCAACCTGGAGCAAACTGCTGGTCAGTGCCGCGCGGGCGGCAAGAGACGCGCGTCACTCCGGACGACGGCATGATTCGCCCTACGATCGAGGACACCCCGGTGGGCCTGGGTACCCCACACTTGACCGCACTACGACCGCGGCCTGATGTGTGGCGAGTAACCTCGGAAACAGGCCTCGGCGGGCTCCCCGGGGAGCCGACCCTGGCCCGCAGCACGCCGGGAGAGAGGGATTCCCTGACCCATGAGCACCAGTGCGAACGGCAGCGCGGCCGGGAACGGGCAAGGCGCGCTGACCGCGTCCCGCTCCACCGAGGTGAACAAGCTGGACCGGGTGGTCATCCGGTTTGCCGGCGACTCGGGCGACGGGATGCAGCTGACCGGCGACCGGTTCACCTCGGAGGCGGCGGCGTTCGGGAACGACCTGTCGACCATGCCGAACTTCCCGGCCGAGATCCGGGCGCCACAGGGCACCATCCCCGGCGTCTCGTCCTTCCAGGTGCACTTCGCCGACTACGACATCCTCACGCCGGGCGACCGGCCGGACGTCCTCGTCGCGATGAATCCCGCCGCGCTGAAGGCGAACGTCCGCGACGTCCCGCACGGCGGGACGATCATCTTGAACACCGACGAGTTCTCCAAGCGGAACCTGGTGAAGGTCGGCTACGAGACCGACCCGCTCGACGACGACTCGCTGTCGCCGTTCCAGGTGCACCGGGTCGCCATGTCGACTCTGACCCAGGGCGCGCTCGCCGACACCGGCCTCGGCAAGAAGGACGCCGAACGCTGCAAGAACATGTTCGCGCTCGGCCTGCTGTCGTGGATGTACCACCGGCCGACCGAGGGCACCGAGCGGTTCCTGCGCGAGAAGTTCGCCAAGAAGCCGGACATCGCCGAGGCGAACATCCTTGCCTTCCGGGCAGGCTGGAACTACGGCGAGACCACTGAATCGTTCGCGACCACCTTCGAGGTCGCGCCCGCGAAGCTGGACAAGGGCACCTACCGGCAGATCACCGGCAACACCGCGCTGGCGTACGGGATCGTGGCCGCCGGACAGCAGTCCGGGCTGCAGATCCTGCTCGGCACGTACCCGATCACCCCGGCCTCGGACGTGCTGCACGAACTGTCCAAGCACAAGAACTACGGCATCATCACCTTCCAGGCGGAGGACGAGATCGCCGGCATCGGGGCCGCGCTCGGCGCGTCCTACGGCGGGGCGCTGGGCATCACGTCCACGTCCGGTCCCGGCGTCGCGCTGAAGTCGGAGACCATCGGCCTCGGCGTGATGACCGAACTGCCGCTGGTGATCATCGACGTGCAGCGCGGCGGGCCGTCCACCGGCCTTCCGACCAAGACCGAGCAGGCCGACCTGCTGCAGGCGATGTTCGGCCGCAACGGCGAATCGCCGGTGCCGATCATCGCGCCGCTGTCCCCCGCCGACTGTTTCGACGCGGCGATCGAGGCCACCCGGATCGCGCTGAAGTACCGCACGCCGGTGCTGCTGCTGTCCGACGGCGCGATCGCCAACGGTTCCGAACCGTGGCTGGTCCCGAATGTTGAGGACCTGCCGGACCTGCGCGTGGAATTCGCGTCGGAACCCAACTCCGACAACGGTTCCGGCGAGTTCTGGCCGTACGTGCGCGATCCGGAGACGCTCGCGCGGGCGTGGGCGATTCCGGGCACTCCCGGGCTGCAGCACCGCATCGGCGGACTGGAGAAGGCCGACGGCACCGGCCACATCTCCTACGACCCGGACAACCACGACAAGATGGTGCGGCTGCGCCAGGCGAAGATCGACGGCATCGACGTGCCGGACCTGGAGGTCGACGATCCGTCCGGCGAGGCGCGCGTGCTGGCGCTGGGCTGGGGTTCGTCCTACGGCCCGATCGGCGCGGCCTGCCGCCGCGTGCGCAAGCTCGGGATGCCGATCGCGCAGGCGCATCTGCGGCACCTGAACCCGTTGCCGCACAACCTCGGCGAGGTGCTCGCGCGCTACGACCGGGTTGTCGTGCCGGAGATGAACCTCGGCCAGCTCGCGCTGCTGCTGCGGGCGAAGTTCCTGGTGGACGTGCATTCCTACACCAAGGTCGCCGGCCTGCCGTTCAAGGCCGAGGAACTGCAGAACGTGTTCTCCGACATCATCGCCAACCTCGTTCCGGAGGGCGTCAAGTGACCGCCATCGATCTCGGGCTGCCGCAATTGGGCGGCATCGACCTGGTGCCGACCACCGACGAACCGCAGAAGGCCAAGGACTACAAGTCCGACCAGGAAGTGCGCTGGTGCCCCGGCTGCGGCGACTACGTGGTGCTCAACGCCGTGCAGTCGTTCCTGCCGACGCTCGGGCTCAAGCGGGAGAACATCGTCTTCATCTCGGGCATCGGCTGCTCGTCGCGGTTCCCGTACTACCTCAACACCTACGGCATGCACTCGATCCACGGCCGCGCGCCGTCGATCGCGACCGGTCTCGCCACGACGCGCCCGGACCTGTCGGTGTGGGTCGTGACAGGTGACGGCGACGCGCTGTCCATCGGCGGCAACCACCTGATCCATGCGTTGCGGCGCAACGTGAACATCAAGATCCTGCTGTTCAACAACCGGATCTACGGGCTCACGAAGGGCCAGTACTCGCCGACGTCCGGCCAGGGCATGGTCACGAAGTCGACACCGATGGGTTCGCTGGACACGCCGTTCAACCCGCTGTCGCTGGCGATCGGCGCGGAGGCGTCGTTCGTGGGCCGCGCGATGGACTCCGACCGCAAGGGCTTGACCGAAGTCCTTGAGGCAGCGGCGAAACACCGCGGTTCGGCGCTGGTGGAGATCTACCAGAACTGCCCGATCTTCAACGACGGCGCGTTCGATGTCTTGAAGGACCGCGACGAAGCCGCCTCCCGCCTGATCCCGCTCCGCGCGGGCGAACCGATCCGCTTCGGCCCAGAAGGCGAGTTCGGCGTCCGCCGCGGCGACTGGGGCGGCCTGGATGTCGGCAAGGTGGCCGAGATCGGCGAGGAAAACCTGGTGGTGCACGATCCGTCCATTGCGGACACTTCGTACGCCTTCGCGCTTTCCCGACTTGGCGACCAGAACCTGAACCACGTCCCGACGGGCATCCTGCGCCAGGTCGAGCGTCCTACCTATGACGACGCCGCACGGGCCCAGGTCGAGCAGGCGCGCGAGGCCAGGAAGCCGGACCTGCAGGGGTTGTTGCGGGGCAAGGACACCTGGACTGTCGCCTGACGGTTTAGTCCACTTACGACAGAGGCCGCCACCCCCTTCGGCTGGGGATGGCGGCCTCTGTCTCATGTGGACTCAGTGCAAGGGACGGAACCCGACCCGCTCAGCATCAGCCGCGCTGCGGAACCACACCTCGGCAACCATCTTCGGGAACTGCGGCGAATCCTCACCGCAATACCGCAACGCCGTCACACTCGCCTTCACCGTGAAACCATCCGCCGGACGCCCACCACCCGGAGACCACAGAGCGCGAACCGCAGAGATTTCCGCGCGCCAAAAACACCTCGACCATCGCCCGAGAATCAGCCCACTTACGACAGAGGCCGCCTCCCCTTCGACTGGGGATGGCGGCCTCTGTCTCATATGGACTCAGTGCAAGGGGCGGAACCCGACCCGCTCAGCATCAGCCGCGCTGCGGAACCACACCTCGGCAACCATCTTCGGGAACTGCGGCGAATCCTCACCGCAATACCGCAACGCCGTCACACTCGCCTTCACCGTGAAACCATCCGCCGGACACCCGCCACCCGGACGCGGCATCGCCGACCCCGGACCGAAAGGCCCCGGCGGCACCGCATCGTCAGCAGTCTGGCGCGCGGGCGGCGGCTCCGGAGCAGCCATCGCGGCCTGGTTCGGCTGCACGGACGGTTCGAACAGCGAACCGCTGTGCCCGCCGGCGAGGTCCGGTTCCCGGCGCTCCACCGGGCGCATCGACGGCTGGATCGGCTGCGGCGCATCGAAACCGCCGCGCGGGGATTCTCGGCGCTGCCGTTTCGGCAGGCCCTGGCTTCCCGTAGCGTCCGCAGTGTCCTCAGTGGACTCCGCGGCGGGCTCGGGGTTCGGGATCAGGTGATCAGTGGTCGAATCCTCTTCGAGGTGACCGACAACCGACTCGGCCGGTTCGGCGGGTTCCTCGAACGCCGACCGCTGCGGCGCGTCCGTCTGGTTGAACCAGTCCGGCTCCGGTTCGGCCGCGCGGCCCGGTCCCGGGCGGAACAGCGAGACCGGTTCGGGCTCCGGAGCGGTGCTGTCCAACGGAGTCGGGTCGAGTCGTCGCTCCAAAGAGGACAGTCCGTCGGCCGGTTCGGCCAGGTAGTGGCTCTGCTCCTGCTCGGCGGGACTGTCCGCTTCGGAGTAGTCCACCGGCTCCGGGACGCGGTGGTATCCGCTGTCGTGCTCGTCCGCCGGTTCCGCGATGCGGTGGTAGCCGCTGTCGTGGTCCTCAGCCGGTTCCGCGATGCGGTGCGAACCGGTGTCGACCGGCTGCAGGTACTCGGTGGCCGCGGCACGGTAGGCCGAGCCGGAGTCCTCCGGGACGCTCTCGGCCGGTGCGCTGTCGAAAAGCCCGTTCGCCGCTTGGTGTTCGCGGGCCTCGGCCTGAGCGAACGCCTCGTCGACGTCGTCCTCCGGAGAGTCCGGCGAGTCCGCAGTGTCCACAGCGGCCGCCGGTTCCGGAGCCGTGCGGTATTCCGCGTCGTACTCGGCTTCCGGCTCGAAAGCGCTCGTCGCCTGGATGACTTCCGTCGGAGCGTGCTCGCGGCGGTCTCTGGTCCAGTCCTCCGCGGGCGGCAGGACCGCGGTGCGCGCGGGCGTGCTGGCCGCGGCGCGTGCCGTGTCGGCGTGCGCGCTCGCCAGTTCCGCTTCCAGTTCGCGTACCCGCTTGCGTGCCGGACGCGCCAGCACCAGCCAGGCGATGACCGCGCCGACGATGAAGGCCAGCAGGCTCCAGAGCCATACCTGCCCGAAAATGGACATTTCTCGCCCCTTTTAGAACGTTCGCGCGACCAGGTAGTCGGCGACCGACTCGCAAGCGTCGCGCGCAGGGGAAGCGGGCAGCGAGGCGAGCTCGGCACGTGCTCGGGAAGCGTAGTCGGAAAGAGTTTCGCGCGCGCGTTCGAGGCCACTGGAACGACGCAGCAGCTCGAGCGCCTCGGCCACCAGGTCGTCGTCGGTGATCGGGCCGGCGAGCAGCTCGACGAGCCGTGGGTCGGTGCCCGGATCGGCCAGCGCGTACAGCATCGGCAGCGTGCGAACGCCTTCCCGCAGGTCAGTGCCCTGCGCTTTGCCGAGCTCGACCGAGGGCGACGCGATGTCGATGACGTCGTCGGAGATCTGGAAGGCCGCGCCGATGATGTCGCCGAAGCGGCGCAGCGCCTGGATGTGCTCCTCGGCCGCGCCGGACATCATGCCGCCGAAGCGTCCCGACGTCGCGATCAGCGAACCGGTCTTCTGCGCGATCACGGTGAGGTAGTGCTCGACCGGATCGTCGCCAGGCCCAGGCCCGACGGTCTCGCGCATCTGCCCGCTGACCAGCTCGCCGAACGTCTCGGCGATGATCCGCGCGGCGTCCGTGCCGAGGTCGGCGACGAGCCGCGAAGCGTGGGCGAAGAGGTAGTCGCCGGTGAGAATGGCGACGGTGTTGTCCCAGCGCGAGTTGACGCTCTCCGCGCCCCGGCGCATGGTCGCCTCGTCCATGACGTCGTCGTGATACAGCGTCGCCAGATGCACCAGCTCGACCGCGGCAGCCGCGATCAGCACCTGCTCGCCCTGCTTCGGCCCGAACTGCGCGGAGAGCAGCGTGAACAGCGGACGAAAACGTTTGCCCCCCGCCTCGACCAGGTGCAACGCCGCATCGTGCACGGCGGGCACGTCGCTCTTCACGACGTCCCGCAGCATCGTCTCGACGTCCGCCAGCCCGCCCGCGATCGCGCGCAGCAAGGGCTCGTCCTGGATCTGCAGCCCGACGGTCGCGCGCAGGTCCTCGACAGCGCCATCCCGGGCCGCCCCCGGAGGTGGTGAAGACACAGACACGTCGGCTCCGCTCTCTCGTGGCGCTCGTCGCCAGTCGGTTACCCCCTTCAGGGTAGTGGTTGCCCCGCGGCCTGCCTTTACCCGCTGTCCTGCGGAAACGGTGACGAACGCGACACTGCCGCCCCGGTCGCGCGCCAGGCCACGAACGGGTTGATCCGCGATCCCGGACGGGTGATCGCCGCCCGAGGACGCAACGGGCGATTCGGACCTGCGGATAGACCTTTGAGGCAGCCATCCGCAGCGAGGAGACGAGACATGATCATCAAGCGCGCCGCACTGGCCACCGCGGCACTGGCCGCCACCGGTTTGCTCGCCGCTGCCGGCCCCGCCGCCGCGGACAGCCCCGCCGGAGTCGCCGACACCGGCAACGCGAACTTCACCAAAGCCGGCAGCACGATCTCCATCCCGCCCCAGGCCCCGTGCGCCGTAGAAGGCCCAACCAGCGGCTCCGCAACTGCGGTATCCAAACCCGGCGTCACGTTCGGCGGCGGCACGTCAAGCTGCACCACCGAGGTCGTCGACCCCGCGAACGACGTCACCACCACCACGTCGACCGCCACCGGCAACAACTTCGAACTGTCGGCCTTGGTGAGCAACGGCGGCAAACGCATCCGCATCTCGTCGTACACGGTGACCTGCAAGGCAACCCAAAGCGGCACCAACGCGAACTGGACCCTGAGCGGCCTCACCGGCATCAGCGGCCTGCCGTCCCCCATCCCCGCGAACTACACCAAGCCGCTGACTAAGAGCGATGGAACCGTACTGGCAAACGCGGTCTTCAACATCCAAACGCTCCCCGGCGACGGAAGCATGACCCTGACCATGCTGCGCATCGACTTCGCCCCCGCCTCAGGCGCAACAGGCTCAGTCACCGTAGGCCACACCGCCTGCGCCCCCACCCCCTGAAGTACGTGAGGGGAACCCTGAGGGAATCAGATTCCCTGAGGGTTCCCCTCACGACCCTCGACGGTCCGTGAAGGACTCCTTGCAGGACCTAGATTCCCTCAAGGAGCCCTTCACAGCCCGCCCGCTCACCACCCGCCGCGACGCGCCCCAATGTGGCATCGGGTGCATCCGACGCACCGAACGCCACATTGGGGCGCAAGCCCCCACCACCCACCGAACCGCAGCCGCTGCACCCAAATCGAGACACCCACACCTCCCCCGCCCCTAACCGCCACCAGCCCCACCTACAAACCGCAGCCGCTGCACCCAAAGCAAGGCACCCACACCTCCCCACCCCCGATACAAAGCCAAAAACACGGCGCTGGGGTGCTTGTCAAGGCATCTTTCCCGCCTTGACAAGCACCCCCAGACCGTCAGCACACTCAAGCTTCGGGGTGCCCCACGCCACCACCAAGCGATGTTGCCGCCAGGCGACGAGCAGTCACCCGCCCGCAGCCTCCGCCGCGACAACCTCCTCAGCATCCTCAAGCCGAGCAGCCAAATTAGCCCGCGCCCGCTCAACCTCCCCGGCAACGAGCAACTCGGCAAACTCCTTATGCACAGCCAACCGCTCCTTCAAATTCTCCCGAACGAGCGACTCCTGCTGCTCAGTAGCAGTAATCACCAACCGCAGCTTCTCCATCAAATGCCGATGCGCGTTAGTCAAATGCCGCGACCCCAGCAGCTCCACAACCTCGACATGACACCGAATATCCGCCTGCACAAACCCGGTCACGTCATGCGCGTGGACAGTCTTCTCCAACTCCCGCACCGCATCCGCGACCCGCTCCAACTGCTCCGCCGAAGCATGCGCGGCCGCCTCCACCCCGCCAAGCTCCAGGAACCGCCGAGCCCGGTAGATATCCCGGACTTCCTCAGGACTCAACGTAGTCACCTGAAGCACCCGGGTAGCCGGATGCCGGGTAAGCAGACCGTCCATCAGCAAGGTATTGAGCGCCTGCCGGATCGTCGCCCGAGAAGCCCCGAGGTCCTCCGCTACCGCGTCCTCGGTCACCGGCGTCCCAGGGCTCAGCTCCCCGCTGAGAATGCGCTCCCGCAAAATCGCCACGCTCTTCTCGGCGACTGTCTCCCGCTGAATTCGGCCCATACCCCCCGGTTCCCTTCTCGAACAAACGTCGATTCGATCCTACTGCTCACCCGGCCGTCGAGGCGGCTGCGCGGCGGCGCGGCGGACCCCGGGCGCGAGCAGCCGATCCGGCCGGAACTCCGCGAGCAGATCCTGGACCACGCCGTCACACACCTCCGCCGCCACCAGATCGCCCAGCAACGGCGCGAGCGTCACCCCACTGTGCGTTGCGACCACGTACAGCCACGGAGAAGAAGGCACCGGCCCGGCCACAGTGAGCCCGTCCGCCGGAAGCGCCCGCTGCCCGACCCGCAACTCCGACACCGTCGCCGCCCGGCTGTGCCGCAGAACGCCCGCGAGCCGGTCCAGCAACTCCTCCGCGAGCGGCGAATCCGTCCCCGGAACAGCCCGGGGATCCGCGGTCCGATCCAGGTCGAGCGCCTGCAACTGCAACCGCCCCGCCCCGTCCGGACGGACATTGAGCCGCGACGTGGTGAGCAATCCGGACAACGCCACCGGCACCGGACTGGTGACCGCGAGATAGCCGACCGTCGCATCCCCGGGTTGGGTGAACGTCTCCATCGCCAACGGAAGGTCCGCCTGCGCCAGCAACTCCCCGGTCCACCGCCCGGCACAGCTGACCACCCGGTCGCAGCCGAGCGCCGTCCCGTCGGCGAGCCGCAGCACCGGCCGTCCGGCGTCGACGTCGAAGGCCTTGACCCGCGCCCCGCTGACCACCTGCACGCCCAGGTCCTCGGCCGCCGTGAGCAGATAGGCCAGGTAGAGCTGCGGATAGCAATGCGCCTCGCTCGGGAAGTACGCGATCGGACCCGCGTCGAGCGGAACGAGCAGATCCGGAACCAGCTGCCGCGCACGTTCCGGAGTGACCTGTTCCACGGCGTACCCGTGACCAGTCAACCGCGCCATCCGCTGTTCCAGCTCGGCCGCGTGCGCCGGATCGGTCGCGACCTCGAGGTGCCCGCCGTTGGCGAGCCAGCCGCCACCCGCGGCTTCCGCCAAGCGCCGGTGCGCCTCCATGCCCGCGAGGTTGAGGTCGTAGTACGCCTGAGGTTCCTTCTTGTTCGCGTTGACCCAGGCATAGCTGGTCGACGACGTGCCCGCGCCGGGCACGTGCTGGTCCACGACGGTGACCCGGGCGCCGCGGCGGGCGAGCTCGGTGGCGACGGACAGGCCGATCACCCCGGCCCCGATGACGACGATCTGCACGGAACGCAGCCCCTTTCCAGGCGCGAGGGAGTTCACAGGACTTTCCCGAGGAATGCTTTCGTCCGCGGATGTCGCGGATCGGTCAGCACCTGTGCCGGATTTCCGCTCTCGACGACGACCCCGCCGTCGATGAACACCGCGTGGTCGGCGACCTCTCGCGCGAACCCGATCTCGTGGGTGACCACGACCATCGTCATGCCCGAGCGGGCGAGGTCCTTCATCACGTCGAGGACCTCGCCGACGAGTTCCGGGTCGAGCGCGGACGTCGGCTCGTCGAAGAGCATCAGTTTCGGTTGCATGGCAAGGGCTCGCGCGATCGCGACCCGTTGCTGTTGTCCGCCCGAGAGCGCGCTGGGATACGACGACGCCTTGTCGGCGAGCCCGACCCGGTCGAGCAATTCCAGCGCGCGTTTCCGGACGGCTTCCCGCTTTTCGCGCCGGACGCCGACCGGAGCCTCCATGACGTTCTGCAACGCGGTCATGTGCGCGAAAAGATTGAACCGCTGGAACACCATGCCGATCTCGGCCCGCCGCCGCTGAACCGCCGACGGCGGCAGTTCGTGCAGCCGTCCGTTGCGCTCGCCGTAGCCGACCAGCTGGCCGTCGACGTACAAGCGGCCGGCGCTCAACGTCTCGAGATGGTTGATCAACCGGAGAAAAGTGGACTTCCCGGACCCCGAAGGCCCCAGCAGCGTCATCACCTCGCCGCGGCGCACTTCGAGATCGATTCCCTTCAGCACGGCGGCGGAACCGAAACTCTTGCAGACGTTCACCGCCTCCACCATCGGTGCTTCGCGGCTCGTCTCGACGGTCGTCATCGGCCCTCCGAAGGGATCTCGGCCGCCGCCCGGCGGGACACGGCCCGTTCGCTGCGGTTGAACCGGCGTTCCAGGAAATGCTGGCCGACGTTGAGCACCGACGTCATCAGCAAGTACCACAGCGACGCGGTGATCAGCAGCGGAATCGTCTTGAAGTTCGTGGAATAGACGAGCTGCGCCGAGTACAGCAATTCCGGGAAGGCCAGCACGCTCACCAGGGACGTCGTTTTGAGCATGGTGATCACCTGGTTGCCGGTCGGCGGGATGATCACCCGCATCGCCTGCGGCAGCACGACGCGGCGCAAGGTGCGCAGCCGCGACATGCCGAGCGCCTGCGCGGCCTCGGTCTGCCCGCGGTCGACCGACAGGATTCCCGCCCGGACGACCTCGGCCATGTAGGCGCCCTCGTTCAGCCCCAGGCCCAGAATCGCCGCGATGAACGGCGTGATCAGGACGTTGGTCGGCGCGGACACGAACTGCGGCCCGAACGGGATGCCGATCCCGAGCCGCGGGTAGAGCGCCGAGGCGTAGCCCCAGAACAGCAATTGGACGAATACCGGCGTGCCGCGGAAAAACCAGATGTAGAGGGAGGCGAACCCTTTCATCGCCGGATTCGCCGACAGCCGCATCACCGCGAGCACGACGCCGAGCACGATCCCGATCGCCATCGCGATCACCGTCAGCTCGATCGTTTTCCCCAGCCCGGCGAGGATTTCGCCGGACCCGAGGTAGTTCCCGACGACGTCCCAGCCGAAGTTCTTGTTGGTGAGCAGGGTGTGGACGAACATCGCCGCCAGCACCGCCGCGACCGCGTAGGTGACCCAGCGCCCGGGACGGCGCAGCGGCACTACCGGTTCTTCCTGGATCCGTGGCGCACTTATCGCTGTCATGTTCCCGTTTCCCTTCCGGGGTCGACGATTGCGCGGCTACGACTGCGCGCCGTTGATCTCCGACTTGTCGATCGCGATCTTCTCCAGGTTCCACTTCTTCAGAATCGCCCGGTAAGTACCGTTCTTGATCAGCACGCCGATCGCCTCGTGCACCGGTTCCACGAGCTTGCTCCCCTTCGGGAACGCGACTCCGCCCGGATTCGGATTGCGGAAGAACGGCCCGGCGGTCTCGAAAACGTCTTTCTGCTGCGCCGCGACCGCCAGCAGCGGCGGCGCGTCCTCCATCACGCCGTCGATGCGCCCGCTCTGCAACGCGAGCTGCGCCTGCGGCCCGTTCTGATACACCTCGACCTTCGCGGCCTGCTTCCCGGCAGCCGCGCACTTCGCCGCCTGCGACGGCAGGAAACTGGTCTGCTGCAAGGATCCCCGGATCACGCCGACGCGCGCGCCGCACACCTGGTCGGCCTTGATCCCCGCCGGATTCCCGGATTTCACCAGCACCAGCGTGCCGTTCCAGTAATAGGTGGCCAGGTCGATCGTGCGCTCGCGTTCCAAGGTGTCGCCGATCGACGACATCGCGAGGTCGACTTTGTTCGACGTCAGCGAGGGAATGATCGCGTCGAACGACGTGTTCACGAATTCCACCCGGACCCCGAGCACGCCGCCGATCGCGTTCGCCAAATCCGGGTCGAGCCCCACGACCTTGCCCGCCTGAACCGACTCGAACGGCGGATAGGTCTCGTCCATCGCCACCCGGAGCACCCCCGCGCTCCGGACCTCCGCGGGAAGCTTGGCCGCGAGCGCCGCGTCCTTGGCGACCGCCGGAATCGCGACTTCCGAAGACGGTCCAGCTGACTCCCCGCCCGCCGAGGAACTCGCTCCGCACCCCGTCAGAGCAGCGCAAACAGCGACAGCGCCAGTGACGAGCAGGGCGACTCCACGTCGATTCATACTGTCTCCTTGTCATTCTGTCTCACTGTCTGACAGGAGACTCTCCATGACGGGACCCCACGGGTCAAGAAGCAAAAAAGTCGATCTAGGAACGCGGGATTCGCCGCGGAGACCGGTGCCGAGGCCGGAAGGCACCCATTCCCGGGCATAGTTCCTCTGGCCACGATGGACGGCCGGTTCTAGCGTCGCGATCCGTGCAGTTCTCCGGAGGGAGAGGCTCCGACTGTGGTGATCGAGCAGGAACTGGCGAAGATCTACGCGGCGATCCGGGCCCGCGCACTGGCCGAGGGTTCCTCGGTGGCGCTGCGGCACGTGGCCCAGGTGTGCCGGGACCTGCTGGCCGTCGACGGGGTCGGGGTGCGGCTGAAAGACCGGCTCGGTCTCGGCGAACCCGCCTGCGCCACCGACCCGCGCGCCGAACGGATGCTCGAACTCCAGATCACGGTGGGCGAAGGCCCCGGGCTCACGGCGCTGCGGCGCAGGTTCGCGGTGCTGTCCGCGGACCTGGACGAGCCGCGGCGGTTCCGGCAGTGGCCGATGTTCGCGCCCGCCGCGGTCGAGGAGGGGCTGCGCGCGGCGTTCGCGTTCCCGCTGGCCACCGGGGCGGCGTCGCTGGGAGTGCTGGAGTTCTACCGGGAGGCCGGGCGGTCCCTGTCCGACGCCGAACTGGACCTTGCGCTCACGCTGGTCCAGGTCATGACCGGCCACCTGCTCGCCCAGGTGGCCCTCGTGGCGTCGGGCGAGGCGGAGGCGATGGTCGACGAGGGGCTTTACCGCCGCTGGCGCACCGTCCACTCCGCCACGGGAATGGTCGCGGCGCAGCTGGGCTGCCCGGTCGCTGAGGCATTGCTGCGGTTGCGGGCCTACGCGTACGTCAGCGGCCGGCGGTTGTCCGAGGCGGCTGACGACGTCACCGCGGGCGTGCTGCGACTGCCCCCTGATCACCCGTCGTGGCAGCGCGACGGCGACCGCGGCGAAAACGACGCGGACGAAGGCCCCGACCAGGACGGCGAAAGCGGGAGGCGGACGGAGTGAACAAGCTGAGCGAGGAGTGGGTCCCGATCCTGCTGGAGGCGGCCCGGACGCTGACAGGCCAGCGCGCCGGACTGGACGCCGCGTATCTGCTCACCGGCATCTGCACGCGATTGCCCGGCGTGGACGAGGCGATCGTGCTGCTGCCCGACGACCGCGGCCGCGGCGTCCCGCTCGCCGGGACCGACTGGCCGCTGTTCGACGACCTGCTCGCCTTCCGGGCCGACGAGGACCTGTGCGGGACGGCCGGGGAAAGCGAACGGGAAGCCGCCGTTTACGCCGATCTCGCCGGTCAGGCCGGCCGGTGGCCGGGGCTGGCGCGGATCGCCGCCGCGCACGGCATCGCCGCCGTGCACACCGTCCCGATGGAGGCGTTCGGCGAACTCGTCGGCACGGTCGTGCTGACCAGCCGCGAGCGCCAGACGCTGTCCGCGGGCGAAATCGCCTTCGTGCGGGGCTGCGCCGGGATCGCCGCGGCGGGCCTGCTGGCCGACGCCGTCGCCGAAACCCTGCCGTCCGCCGTCCTCCGGCTGAGCCACCACACCGCGCAGCAGGACCAGATCGCGGTGTGGCAGGCCGCTGGGATGCTCGCTTCCCGCCGCGGCGTGGACCTCGCCGCGGCGGAGGCGATGCTGCGCGCCCACGCCCGGGACCTGGCCCAGCCGCTCGTGCACAGCGCCGAACGCGTGGCGGACGGCGGCGCGGACGAGATCGCCGGTCCCGGGCACGATACCCGGATCCTGGTGGTGGACCCGGACCGCTTCACGGTCAGCTGTTTGTCGGACACGTTGCGCGCGGCCGGTTTCGACGTCACCGCGGTCGTTTCCGCGGCGGCGGCACAGAGCGCGGTTCCTCCGCCCGTAGCGATCATCGACCAGACCGCCGCGGGCGCCGGCGACTTGATCCGGACCCTCTCGGAAGGACCGGGCACGCAAGTGATCGTGATCTCGCCGGTGGCGGTGCGGCAGGCTCCGCCCGCCACCGCCCGGGTGCTGCCCAAACCGGTCCACCCGTCACAGGTCCTGGCCGTGGTCCGCGATCTGCACCCCGCAGCCCGGCAGGCCGCGTGATGAAACAGAGACTCGCCAGCGGCTGCCAACGGCTGGACGCGATACTGGGCGGCGGGCTGATCGACCCGTCGATCGCCCTGCTGGCGGGAGCGCCCGGGTCCGGCAAGACCGTGCTGGCCCAGCAGTACGCGTTCGCCAACGCCGACCCCGCCCGTCCCGTGGTGTACTTCAGCACTCTCACCGAACCCCTGACGAAGATCACCCAGTTCCTCGACGGCCTCGCGTTCTGCGCGCCGGACCGGATCGGGACCTCGGTGCTGTTCGAGGACCTCGGCGACGTGGTCACCCAAGGCGGGCTGAACGCCGGGCTCGCCCGGCTCACCGAGGTCGCGACCCGCACCCGGTGCGGAATCCTGGTCGTCGACAGCATCAAAGCCCTGCGCTACGCCGCCTCGGACCAGGCCAGCTACACGCGGTTCCTCTACGAACTGGCCGGGCGGCTCAGCGCGCTGGCGACCAGCACCCTGTGGCTGGCCGAATACGACAGCGCCGAACTGGCGTCCTCGGCCGAGTTCACCATCGCCGACGCCACCATCGCGCTGTCCACCCAGGCCAGCGGCCAGCGCACCAACCGCGCCCTGCAGGTGCTCAAGCTCCGCGGCAGCACGTTCCTGCCCGGCTGGCACACCTACCGCATTTCCGAAGAGGGCGTGGACGCCTTCCCCCGCCTCAGCGATCCCACCGACGGCGACGGCACCGTCGACCCCGCCGCCACCGCACGCGCGAGCTCGGGCATCCCCGGCCTCGACACCATGCTGGGCGGCGGCTTCTGGCCCGGTTCGAGCACCATCGTGGCCGGACCGCCCGGTTCCGGGAAAACCGTCATCGGCCTGCATTTCGCGTTCCGGGGCGCGGAACTGGGCCAGCACAGCACTTTCACGACGCTTCAGGAAAGCCAGCTCCAGCTCAGCCGAGCCGTCCACAGCCTGGGCTGGGAACCGCGGACCGACGCCGTCACGCTGCGCTGCGAATCCCCCAACGACATCTACATCGACCAGTGGTTCTACGACCTGCTGGAATCGCTGACCGCCAGCCGCAGCCGCAGGCTGGTCATCGACAGTCTCACCGACCTCGCCGCGGCGTGCGACGACGACCAGCGGTTCAACGAATTCCTGCACTCCCTGCTGGGCCGGTGCGCTCAGGTGGGCATCACCACGCTGCTCACCCTGGAGATCCCGGACCTGTACGGGCAGGCGGGCCTGTCCGGCACCGGGATCTCCCATCTGTCCGACAACGTGATCCTGCTGCAGTACCAGCGCACCGGGGCGCGCATCGACCGGGCGCTGACCGTGCTGAAAACGCGGGCCAGCCCGAATCTGCCCTACACGACGGCGTTCGAGGTCACCAGTCGCGGGATCGTCATGGACGACGCCGACCGCTCCTGACGCGGCTTACGGCTGAGCAGTCCGCGAACGGCGCCGCAGGAACGCCCGCCTGCCGGGCAGGACGAGCAGCACCAGGCTGTAGTACTGCAGCGCGGGCACGGCGAGGGCGAGGGCCAAAGCCAGGACCAGAGCCAGGACATTGAGGTAGCTCTCCTGGTAGAGCTCCTGGAGCGCCTCCGGATCCCGATCGTCCTCGTCCATCAGCTCCGGCGCGGATTTCAGGATCCGCAGCATCCCGAACCGGCACACCATGCCCGCCAGGAGCGTGGCGTAGTAGAACACCGCCACGAACCGGTCGCGGCCGAAGGCGCCGATCATCTCCGTCGGGAGGGGAAGCACGACGACCGACAGCAGCCACCCCATGTTCCACATCGTGAAGGGGCGGGTGACCGTCGCGACCGAGGAGAACGTCCGGTGATGCTCGCGCCAGATGTTCGCGATGACCGCGAAACTCAGCAGGAAACTCCAGATCTGATCGAAGTGACCGGTGATCACCTCGCTGGCGTGTTCGTGGGCGGAGGCGACCTCGGGGACGAGGTCGACCAGCGGCAGGATCAGCAAGGTGATGGAAATCGCCGTCACCGCGTCGGTGAACAGCACCAGCCGCTCCCCGGAGGCGCCGCCTTTGCTTCGGCCCGGCGCGGAAACCGGCGGGCCGGGCCTTCCCGCGCCGGTTTCGTCGGCGGCGTCGCTGGCACTCATCCGTGTCGCACCTTTCCTCTGTCCGGGCTCCCGCGGAGACTGTCACCGCTGGCTGCGAAGATCGCGCCGCGACACGCACGCCTTGCCGCAACTGCCCGGAAGTCCGTTCCCCAGTGGACGAACGGATCCGGAATCACTTCCCGGGGAGGATCACCGCTCCGCGCCGATCCGGCGATAGTCGCGGATTCCGACGACAGTCAGCGCCACCACGATCGCCCCGGCACAGCAGACCTGCGCGAGCACCGTCGCGCCGAACGGAATGATCCCGTTCTTCAGCACCAGGTTCTGGGCCACCGCCAGCGCAATGCACAGAGCCAGCGCCAGCGTCCACCCCGGGCGCGGCTCGATGCGGTGCCGCAACACCAGGCATCCGGCTCCGGCGAGCGCACAAAGCCAGACAAGCGGGGACAAACCGGTGATCCGCTCCGGATCGCCCGGGAGTCCGAATCTGAGCGCGAGGGCGGGAGCGAAGACCAGGCTCCCGCCGATGACCCACCACCACAGCCGCGACGGCGGCAGCGGAGCGTCGACGTGGAAGGCCGCCAGCAACAGCACCAGCGGAAGCCACTGCGGAGCGAAGTACAAGACCGATTCGGGACCGAGGTCGGACGAATGCCTGGCGAGGAACCAGATCCCGCCCGCCGCCAGTATCGTCCCGGCGGCGATTCGTGCCATGCGGCGCCACCCGTCCACCAGCAGCACGAGCGGGATCAGCGAGGCTGCCAGCCGGATGAGCTCCGCGGTCAGACCGGACGTCAGCGTCGCGCGGAAGTTCCCGGGGAAGGGCCCGGAGAAGGAGAAGAGCACCCAGAGCGTCTCGCCGGCTTTGCTCGCGGACCTGAGCACGCCCCAGACCAGGCCGAGGAGCGCGACCTGGCGCACCAAATCCCCGAGGGCGACCGTGCGAGCGGGCGCCGCCCTGCCCGCCAGCCGGGTCCGCATCCCCAGGGCCAGCAACGCCCACACTTCGCTCCACAGCGCCGCACGGTCCCGCTCGCCGTGCAGATCGAGCAGGGTGCCGACCATCTCGTCGCCGCGTTCGGCGCGATACCAGGCCGGGAGCACGCGCACCAACGCGCGGTACTGCGCCTCCGTGCCGATCATGCGCGCACTTCCGCTGAGCGAGACCAGCCGTCGGCGACCAGCCGGTCCAGCACGCCGTCGAAAGTGCTTGCCCGCAGCCGCGCCCCGCGTTCGGACGGCTTCCTCTGGACGACTCCGCCTCGCTCAGCCATGGTCCACATATATCCTAAGACGATATATAGCGGCGTCCGTTGCTTCGTGGTCCGCGAAACTTCCCGAAGCGACCGCGGGGCCGGGTCGGGCGTGCACTTCAGCCGCACCGCCGGAGCACTGCCCGCACCCGGCGGGGCTGACCCAGCCGAACGGCGAAGGTAGCGCAGACACCACCGTGAAGTTGGGGGCTTAAGGCCTGTTGGCGAGCGCCAGCGGTTTTTAGTGTCGTCGGCATGGAAATGGAAGCTTCCCCCAGCCGCCAAGCAGGCGGCCCGGCCGTCACCACTCTGCTCTTCCTGTTCTTCGTCGCCGGTGCCGCGACGAACTCGATCGGCGCTTTCACTGGTCTGGACACCATGTTCCGGATGACCGCGGGCGGGATCGCCGTGGCGTGCCTGCTGATCCTGATCGTGCGCTTCGTCGCGCGCCGCAAGGGCTGACGCCGGTGTTGAACGCCGTGCCCTTGGTGCTGGCCGCGTCGTTGCTCCCGCCCGCGGCGCCGTCCGCTGCGCCGGACCCGGTTCGGGCGGTCGCACAGGACATCGTCTCGTCCGGCGCGACCGGCGTGCAGATCCGGACAGTCCACAACGGACACTCTCGTACCGTCACCGCCGGAGTGTCCGAACTGGACTCCCGAAAGCCGGTCTCGCCCCACGGACGCTTCCGGATCGGCAGCGCCACCAAGATGTTCACGTCCGCTGTGGTCCTTCAACTCGTCGCCGAACACCGCATCCAGCTCGACACCCCGGTCGAGCAGTACCTGCCCGGACTGCTCCCGCACGGCAACGAGATCACCGTGCGCATGCTCCTGCAGCACACCAGCGGGCTCTACGACTACACCGAGTCCCTCCCGCTGCTCGGGGCCGGCTTTGAGAAGATCCGGTTCCAGCACCCTTCGCCGGAGTCGATGGTCGCGGTCTCGACCGCCAAGCCGCTGCACTTCCCGCCCGGCAGCAAACATTCCTATTCCAACACCAACTTCATCGTGCTCGGCATGCTCATCGAGCGGACCACCGGACACGCGTGGGGCGACGAAGCGGCACGGCGCATCCTGCGGCCGCTCGGACTGCATCACACGTCGGTTCCCGGGGACCGGACCGGGATTCCGGGTCCGCACGCGCACGGGTACCAGGAGATGAACGGGAAGCTGGTCGACGTCACCGAACTGAACCCGAGCATGGCCTGGTCGGCAGGCGAGATCATTTCCACCACCGCGGACCTGGACAGGTTCGTCCGGGCACTCGCGGCGGGGCGAGTGGTGCCGCCGGACCTGCTGGCGCAGATGACCGCCCCGCGTTCCGCGACCGAGGAGTACGGGCTCGGCTTGCGCACCCCGGCCACCGCGTGCGGAGCGCGCGTATTCGGGCATACCGGCGGGATTCCCGGGTTCCAGACCGTCGCGTTCACCAGCCCGGACGGGAAACAGCGCGTCGAGGCTTCGGTGACGTTGGGCCGGGGCCCGGACTTCGACTGGACTCGCGCCGTGCTCGACAAGGTTTTTTGCAACTGAGTGCCAACACTGAACAAGGAAACCCATGCTCACTGCTGTGCCCTTTATCCTGACCGCTTCCCTGCTCGCGCCCGCCGCCCCGGCCGCGGCTGACCCCATTCGGACGGTGGCGCAAGAAACGGTCGCGGCCGGCGCGACCGGCGTGCAGATCCGGACAGTCCACAACGGACACTCTCGTACCGTCACCGCCGGAGTGTCCGAACTCGACTCCCGAAAGCCGGTCTCGCCCCACGGACGCTTCCGGATCGGCAGCACGACCAAATCGTTCGTGGCCACCGTGGTGCTGCAACTCGTCGCCGAGCACCGGATCGGGCTGGACACCCCGGTCGAGCGGTACCTGCCCGGACTGCTGCCACACGGCAACGAGATCACCGTGCGGATGCTCCTGCAGCACACCAGCGGCCTCTACAACTACCTCCGCACGATCTCGCTCGCGGGCACCGATCTGGAGAAAGTCCGCTACCAGCACTTTTCGCCGGAGCAACTGGTCGCCATCGCGACCGCGCAGCCGCTCGACTTCCCGCCGGGCAGCGCGTATTCGTACTCCAACACCAACTACACCGTGCTCGGCATGCTCATCGAACGGACCACCGGGCACGCCTGGGGCGACGAGGCGGCCAAGCGGATCCTGCGCCCGCTCGGCATGCACCACACGGTGATTCCCGGCGACCGCACCAAGATTCCGGGCCGGCACGCGCACGGCTACCAGGAGGTGAACGGGAAGCTGGTCGACGTCACCGAGCTGAACCCGAGCGTCGCCGGCGCCGCGGGCGAGATCGTCTCCACCACCGCGGACCTGGACACATTCGTCCAAGCGCTCGCGGCGGGGCGGCTCGTCCCGCGGACGCTGCTGGGGCAGATGACCACCCCGCGATCGGCGACCGAGAAGTACGGCCTGGGGTTGGAGACCCGGACCACGCCGTGCGGGATTCCGGTTTTCGGGCACACCGGCGGAATTCCCGGCTACGGGACGATCGCGTTCACCAGCGCGGACGGGAAGCGCCGGGTGGAGGCCTCGCTGACGTTCGGGCGCGGACCCGGCAACGCCGCCTTCTACTCGTTGATCGACAAGGTGATCTGCGCCTGACCGAGGTACGGCCGGAGACCCGGGCCGTCGCCACGAGCACCGCGGCTCGACGGCCTCGGCCCGGGTCGCGTTCGGACTCGTCCGCGCCGGAGAAGCGATCGAACGGCACGAGTTTTTCACTGCTCAGTAACGCGATCCGGCGCCCCTGCGTCTGTCTTGGTACAGACGAGGAGCTCAAGCGATGACCGATTCCCATTCCGGCGGCCCCGCACCGCGGCCGAGCGCTCCGCCCGCCGCGTTCCCGTGTCCGTACTGCGCGCAACCCGTCCAGGCGGGCGCGGTGCGGTGCTGGCGATGCGGCAACCGGCTGGTTCTCGCGGCCGCTCCGGGCGAGAGCGTTCGGCGGTTCGCCGCCGCGGCGGGGCTGGCCGCGGGCGGCGTGCTGGTCGGGGTGTCGCCGGTCCTGCCCTGGTTTCAGGTGGTGCTGCTGGGGAACGCGAGCCTGTTCGACGTCGCTCGCCTGGCGAGCAGCCGGACCGTGCCGCTCGTCTTTCTTCCCGTGGCTCTGGCGGTCTGCGGGGCCGCCGCGATCGTCGCGGCGGTCGTGCTGCGGGAGGGCGTCGCTGCCCGGGCGACCGGCTTCGTCCTGTTCGGCGTCGCCGGAGTCCTGGGCGGGTTGCTCCTCGTCAGTCTGCTGAGCGGTCTCGCCGACGCCGGCGGCCTCCTGCGCATCGGACTGGGGCCCTGGGTCGCCGTCGCTGGTGCGCTCTTCATGCTCGTCGGCGCGGTGGTGCCGCAGCCCGCCCACCGACCGCCGCGTGCCTCCGGCCGTGCCGTCTTCTCCAGCGTCGCGTGCACGGTCGTCATCGTGGTCGCCGTGCTGGGATTGACGTCCGCCGTCGGCATCGACCGAGCGACTCGCACCGCCGCGGGCAGCACGACAGCCACGCCGGAGCCAACACCGGTCATCCCCTCGTCGCCGGAACCCGTTCTCCCGCCGGTGTCCACCAGCGTCCCGACCGCCACCTCGACCTCGACCGAGGAACCGTCGACTGTCCCGCGCAACCCCCTCGCCGACGCCGAAGCGGTCGTCCAAGGGAAGGGATACCGCCCTTACCCAGGCACCTCGTGGGAATCGTCCGATGGCCTGCAGGTCATCCTCGCCACCATCGCCGAGTCGGCCGACGGCTACGCGAACCGGGCCTTCTTCTTCCACGACGGCAAGTACCTCGGCACCGACACCTCGGCCGACAGCGCCGGAATCCAAGAGGCGTGGTCCACCGACACCACCATCGCCCTCTCCTACGAGCTCTACAACGCCGAAGACCCGCAGTGCTGCCCCACCGGCAACGCGGCGACGGTCCGCTATCACTGGACCGGGACCCGCCTCGTCCCCCTCGACGCGATACCTCCCGCCGACCCCACCGCGAACCCGAGCCGACGCTGAGCCGTTGAGCTCAGCCATGATGAACACAGGCTCAGAGACGGCCTTCGGCCCGGTCGCGCACGCGTTGCCGCAGCCACTCCAGCAGCCTCGGATCGGCGCGTTTCAGGAGGAGATCCTCGATCATCGCCTCCAGCACCTCAGGATTCCCGTCGTCCGCCCGGAGGATCACCTGGCTGAACTTCAGACCGTAACCGCCCACGACCGCGAAGTCGCGACTCGGCCCGCCGTGAGCCGCCATGAGCAGGCCCGCCGGATCCAGGAAACTCGTCCACCGCGGGATCGCCACCGCCCGGAGGTAGTCCTGTACCTGAGGACCGTACTCGTCCATGGTGTCCGGAAGAAAATCCCAGACATAGCCGCCGAGATGCGAACCCGGGCCGCGATCGGGCGGCGACGCCTGCCTCGTCCGGACGAATCCCCAGTCGAACTTCGGCGGTTTCGCCGCCGAGCCGCCTTCGTAGTACTCCCGCAGCACTCGCGGGATCCCGGAGGCTTCCACGTGAAACGCGATCCTCGGATCCATCGGATAGGCGCGGAACTGCACGAAGGCAGCGTTCCCGCCCGGCGAGGACAGCCACCATCGGCGGATCCGGAGCCGTTTGAAGCCCGCTTCCTTCATCAGCGGATCGACATAGCGTTTCGCGAACTCGTCGAGCAGCTCGTCCATCCGCACCCCCGTTTCCGGCTCTTCGCAGAGTAGCCCAGGCTCGTATTCACGCTTTCCGCGAGCTCACGAGCAGGAGGCAGCCGATCGCGACCGCGGTCACGAGACCGGCGACGAGCAGCTTGGGATCGAGACTCGTGGTCGAGGCGGCCTGGGCGACCGGCGGCGCAGCGGCTGACGTCGGAGGGGCGGCCGCCGCACCCTGCTGGCTCGGTGCCGCGGAAGTGGCCACTGTGGACGGTGACGTCGTAGCAGTGGGCACTACTGGAGGCGCTGCCACGGCAGTACGGCTGGGAGCGGCACGCAAAGCTGGTGCGGCAGAAGGGGTTCGAGGGGGCGGCGGCTGGGTGGCGGCCGCCGGTTGGACGATGACCTGCGCTCGCATGTCCGGGTGCACCGAACAGTAATAAGAGTAGGTGCCGGGGGTGCGAAAGGTGTAGTTCCAGCTCTGCCCCTGCGACAGCTGCGGGCTGCGGAACGCGACAGGCGCGCTGGTGGTGACCACGTCGTGCGGAGCGGTGTCGTGCTGAATCCAGGTCACCGTGTCGCCGACGTGCACGGTGAGCGACGCGGGCGAGTAGGCGTAGTCCTGCATCATCACGGTCTGAGTCGCGGCGGCGGCCGGTGCCGTCACCGGAGCAGTGAGCGTGAGCAGCACCGCGGCGGCCAGGAGGGCGAGAAAGCGTTTCACTGAACGAACTCCCCGGCGAACTCGACGCGAATCGGCAGGCGGGCGAGCAGTCGCGCAACCCGGCCGACGGTCTGAAGTGGACGGCGCGGCGGCGGCAATGTCCCGCGCAGCCACAGGATGACGCGATCCGGTCCGGCGTCGCGAAGTTCGCCGCCGAACACCAGATCGCGTGACGAGTCGCCGAAATCGAGCCGTCCGGCGAACTCGACCGGCGGGCGTTCGGCGATTTCCTCGGCGGCGAAGTGCACCTCGCCCAGTTCCCGGGTGACCATTGAGGACGGAAGCAGGAAGACGGACCGGAATGACGAACCGTCGAGTTCGGCGGTGAGGCTGCTGCCTTCCGGGACGCGGGTGAACGTCGCCCGGCGGACGGTCAATCGTCCGCGCAGCACGGGAATCCCGAGCAGCCGCTGCGTCAGCTCCAGAACGCAGCGGTCGGGCCGGATCCGGTGCACGGCATGGTCAGCGGCGGCGGCCGAGGGCAGGAACCGGGTGTCAGTGGGCACGAAGTCCTCCGGGGATCGAGGAGGTCCGGGGCGGGCGCGGCGGCCCGCCCCGGACCGGGTCGGCACGCTCAGCAGGACGCCTGGTTCAGCAGCGGCGTCAGGACGCTTTCGAGCCAGACAGTGTGCGTTTTGATGTACTGGTCCAGATTCAGCAGGTCAGTGACCTGCTGGCCGGGCGACTCCTCGAGATGCGCGGCCTTGATGTGCGCGATGATCGGCGCGAGCGTGTCGGTGACGACCTTGTCGGCCGAACCGTCGAGCACGGGCTTGAGCACGCTTTCCAGCCAGACCGTGTGCGTCTTGATGTACTGATCCAGATTCAGCAGATCGGTGACCTGCTGGCCGGGCGACTCCTCCAGGTGCGCGGCCTTGACGTGGTCGAGGATCGGCTGCAGCACGCCCTTGGGCACGCAGTTTCCGGGCGGCGGGTCGATCGGCATCGGCATCGTGTGCGTCGGGCTGGACGGCGCGGTCGGTGTCGAGGACGAAGACGGCGGGGCGGTCGGCGAAGAAGGCGGCGGGGCGGGAGCGCCTTGGACCGTCACGGTCGCCTTCATGTCCGGATGAATCGAACAGTAGTAGGAGTAGGTGCCCGCCTTGGTGAAGGTGTGCGAGAAGGTGCCGCCGGTCTGCATGGTCGGCGACGTGAATTTCTCCGGGCCGTCGGTGACGACGACGTTGTGCGGCGCGGAATCGTGATTGGTCCAGGTCACCGTGTCGCCCGCGGAGATGGTCAAGCTGGCCGGCGAAAACTTGTACCCGCTCATCTCGACCGACTTGGCCGAGCCAGCCGCCGCGGCGGGAGCGGCGCCTCCTTGCTGCTGCGCGATTCCTTGGTAAAGCGGCACGGCGAGCGGGCTCTGCTTGGCCAGCGCCGCGAGGTCGACCTGCGGCGAGGCAGGCGCGGCGACCGGGGCGGTCTGCTGTCCCGTGCGCAGGGTGGTGAGACTGACCAGGGCCAGCGCCAGTGCGACGACCGCGACCGCGATCGGCCACCGGCGCCGGCGAGCCGCCTCGGGCGGGGCTTCCGGCCGCGTTCCGGCGGCGGCAGAGGTGGGTTCCGGGTTGTCCATCAAGGAGATTCCTTTCCGGGGTGGGACGTTCACCGGCCGGGACTGGCGGTGACGAGGAGGCTCGCCGCGAACAGCACCACCACGACGAGCGTGGCTTCCGCGGCGACGGAATAGACGAAGGGACGGACCGCGCCGGCGTCTCCGCGCAGCACCACCGCGAAGTCGAGCCGCCGCGCGACCCAGCTCTTGCTCGCCTGGGCGAAGAGCAGCACCACCGCGAGCGCCGCGAGTTTCGTCAGCAGGATCCGGCCGTAGCCGGAGGTGAACAGCCGTCCCGGATCGCCGAGCGTCCCGATCGCGAGCACGGCCCCCGCGACGATCACCAGGAGCACCGCCGTCAGGGCGAGTTTTGAATAACGGGGCACGACGTCGGCGAGTTCGCCGGGATCGCGCCGGGACAGCACGCCGAACAACAGCATCGCGAGCCCGCCGATCCACGCGCAGATTCCCGCCAGGTGCCCGAAATCCGCGAGCTGGCTCAGCAGCGGATGCGCGCTCTCCGCGGAATGCCCGGTCAGGCCGGTCGTGCGCAGCAGCCCGGCGGCGACCACCCCCGCGCCGACCCGCCACGCCACCGAACCCGCGGCACGACGGCCGCGTTGCAGCACGTCGGCGAGCACCACTCCGGCGAGCACCCACACGAGCGCCTTGGCGAACCAGATCCGGCCGAACTGGCTGTCGAGGACCTGGCCGAGCAGATCCGGGTCGACCAGATCCGCCGGGGACCGCTGTGCCACCCACGTGCCCTGCAAGCCGAGCCCGGCCACTGTCCCGGCGAATCCGAGGACCCAGCCGGTCACCAGCACGCCGCGCGCCCGGCGGCGGTCCGCTCCCGCCGGCCACAGCAGCGCGAGAAAGAACAATCCGCCGACGAACAAGGCGAGCCCGGAGTAGTCGACGCAGCGCGCGAGGACGTACCAGAATTTCGCGGAACCGAGGTCCATGGGCTCAGCCGCCGCTCGACGGGATCGCCGCGGGTTGCACCGGCGGGCAGGAGCCGAGGATCGTCGAGAGGAGCCCGTCCGGTCCGGTCACGCCGATCCCGGTCGTGAGACCGCCGATCAGCGGCAGCCCGCTTACCGTGTCGAGCACCGGCTGGACCGCGCCGGGCTGGCACGTCGGCGTCCCGCTCGGCGGAGGAGTTCCCGTCGGGGTCTGCGGCGGTGTTTCCGGCGGGGCGGGCGGCATCGGATCACCGGGCGGCTGCGGGATTTCCCCGGTCGGCGGCGGGACTTCGCCGGACGGCGCGTCGGCCACCGGAGCCGCGGGCGGAGGCGTGTCGACCGGCGGGATCCCGCCGCCGGGCACCGGCGGCATCGGCTGCACGGCGCCCGGAGGAGGCAGTTCGCCGTTGGGCAGAACCGGTTGCGGTGCGGGCGCCGCCTGCGCCGGAGCCTGATCCGAAGCGACCGGACCGCTCGCCGCAGTCGTCTTCAAGCCGATTCCCGAGGCGTACCCCACCACGACCACGACCGCGCCCGCCAGACAGGCCGCGACCACCTGTTCCCGCCCCACTGAAGCCACCACAAGCATTTCCTTCCCCGACGCCTGCCGCCGACCCGGCCGGATCACGACGGGGAGCACCACATCAAACCGCGCGTTTCTCCAGCCGACTCAATCATGACGGGAACGTAAAATTGATCTCCGAACAACAACCGGAAAACAGTGAATTCGACACTGCCGCCGACAGTGAGAACTATTTAACCTTCCCGTTTCGCGTTCGACCCGCCGCCGACAACGCGGTACCGAAACCATCTCGTTCCGGCACCTGTCCCCTTAGCGAAGCAGGGTTCATGCGACCATCTGCCGGGATTTCCGTCCCCGTCCGCCGCCAACCGAGCCGGGGCGCGCTTCTCGTGCGCGTCCTCGCGGTTATCGCGTTCAGTCTCTTGGCAACATTTTTCCCCACCTCGGCAGCCGAGGCGCACAGCTTTCTGGAATCGAGCACGCCTGCGAAGGATTCCGAACTTTCCGTCGCGCCCGCGAAAATAGTGCTCACCTTCAACGAACCACTGGACCGCGGTTTCACCGAATTGGCGGTACTAGGACCGGACGGTGCGACACATTGGGAGTCGGCGGCCGCCACAGTCACCGGCCCGGCCCTTTCCGCACCCGTGAAACCGCTCGGCCCGGCTGGGAAATACACCGTGCAATACAGGGTCGTGTCAGCCGACGGGCATCCCGTGTCCGGCGCCTATTCCTTCACCCTCACCAAGGCAGGCACCGGCGCCGCACCAGCCGCCGCTCCCCCGTCCGCGACGCAAGCCGCGCACGCCGCCAGTGACGCGAGCAGTGGAATCCCGGTCTGGGTGTGGATCGCCGCCGCGGCTGTGCTGCTGATCGCGGGCGGAATCGTCGCGGCCCGGATCAGCCGCGTTCCCGCACAAGACTGAGCGACTGTCCGAAATAGTCCTCGGCGCCGCAATTCACCCGCGCGGGCCGCGGCCTGTGCGCACTCGGATACCCGTTGCTGATCACCGCGCTACCGGAGCGAAGAATCCGCGCGGTCGAATGCCCGGGTACCTGACCTCACCGGAAGGCTTGTCCCATGCCGATTCCCGTGTCCGATGCCCTCGACCTGCAAGCAGACGTCGCCGACGGGAAGATCGACGACCTCCGCCGCCCCGGCCGCTACCTGGTGAGCTCGATGCTCGCCGGGGCCTTCATCGGGGTGGCGGTCGTACTGCTGCTTTCCGCGACCGGACCGCTCAACGCGGCGAGTTCCCCCTGGACCAAAGTGGTGCAGGGGCTGGTGTTCGGGATCGCCCTGACCGCCGTCGTGTTCGCCGGCGCGGAACTGTCCACCGGCAACATGATGACCATGGTCCAGGGCGTCCTGGTCCGGCGGCGCGGGGTCGGCGCGGCGGCCGCGGTCATCGTGGTGTCGTTCGTCGGCAACCTGCTCGGTTCGATCGTGTTCGCGTGGCTGGTCCACGAAGGCGGGGTGCTGTCGATCGGCGGTGCCGGCGGCCACGCCGGGCCTGGAGCGGCCTTGCTCGCGAGCCTGGTCAAGGCGAAAGCCGCGGAGTCCGCCAGCGCGCTGTTCTTCCGCGGCGTGCTGTGCAACTTCCTGGTGTGCCTCGCCGTGTGGATGGCCGCGCGCACGAAGTCGGACGGGGCCAAGCTGGCGCTGATCTTCTGGTGCCTGCTGGCCTTCATCAGCTCCGGATTCGAGCACGTGGTCGCCAACATGACGACGTTCTCGCTCGGCCTGCTGGACGGCGTCCCCGGCGCGACCGTCGGCGAATTCGGCCGCAACCTGCTGTTCGTGGGCCTGGGCAACCTGGTCGGCGGCGGTCTCCTGGTCGGCGCCGCCTACGCCCTGCTGGGCAAGCGCTCCCGCCCGGAACGCGCCGCCGCGACACCCGCTCCGGAAGAACTCGTCACGGCCGCAAGCTGATCGAGTCAACGCCGACGCTGCGGCAGATGTCGCAGCGTCGGCGTTTTCCGCGTCAGGCCGCCACAATCCGGCTTTCGTCCGCCGCACGCGGCGCTCGCTGGCCCAATTCTTCAAGCGGCGTCCGGTAAGTCTCGCGCATCGTCAGCACCGCGAGCCCCGCCACCACGGCCGCTCCGGCGGTCAGACCGGCGACCGGCAGCCAGTTCTTCAGGTCCGCTCCGGCAAGCGCCGCGGCGATGGACGGCGCGAAGCCACCGAGGGCGAAGCCCAATTGCGTGCCGACAGCGACCCCGGACATCCGCACCTTCGTGCCGAATTGCTCGGTCCACAAGGCATACCCGACCCCGCCGTACGCGCTGTACACGACTCCCGACAGCAGGATCCCGAACACGAACACCAGCACGACGTTCGCCTGGCTGATCGACCAGATGAACGGCCAGATCAGCACCGCGACGCCCAGCGAGGCGACAGCGAAGACGGGTTTGCGGCCGAACCGGTCGCCTGCCTTGCCCCACAACGGAATGGCGGCCAGCGCGACCACGTTGCTCAGCATGATCATCCACAGCATCGAACTGCGGGAAAGGCCGATCGTGGTCGCTCCGTAGGTGAGCGAATAGATGCTGACGATCGTGCTGGTGACCGAAATCAGCGCGCTCACCACGATCTTGAGCACATCGGGCGTGTGGTGCCGCAAAAGCACCAGCAGCGGCGCCTTGGGGACGGTGTTCTGCTTGCGCGCCGCGGCGAATTCGGGGCTTTCTTGCAGCGAACGCCGGATCCACCACCCGGCGACGGTGACCAATGCGCTGAGCAGGAACGGGATCCGCCAGCCCCACGACAGCAGCGCGGAGGTCGGCATCGAGGACAGCGGGAGGAACACCGCGGTCGCCAGGATCAGGCCGAATTGCGTGCCCGCCAAGGTAAAACTGGTGAAGTAAGCGCGCTTGCCCGGCGGCGCGTGTTCCAGCGTCGCGGATCCGGCGCTGGACTGTTCGCCCGCGACCGCGAGCCCTTGGACGAGCCGCAGCGCGACCAGCAGGATCGGGGCGGCGACGCCGATCGTGCCGTAACCGGGCAGGACGCCGATCAGAAACGTCGCGGCGCCCATGCCGAGCAGGGTCAGCAGCAGCACGCGTTTGCGGCCCAGCGTGTCGCCGAGATGCCCGAGGACGAACGACCCGACGGGACGGGCGACATAGGCGACGCCGAACGTGGCGAGCGAGGCGATCGTCGCGGTCGCGGCGTTGCCTGCCGGGAAGAACACCTTCGGGAAGATCAGCGCCGCGGCGGTGCCGTAGATGAAGAAGTCGTAGTACTCCAGCGCGCTGCCGATCCACGAGGACACGGCGGCCTGGCGTGGGGTGCGGCGGGCGGCGCCGGGCGATGCGGGGTCGTGCTCCTGGCGCGGGACAGCGTCGTCCACGTCAGCCTCCTTGATGACCGCGGCGGCGGTCGACGGGTCCGTCCGGCCGGAAGGGACCGGCTGTTTATGTACCGGATAGTGAGTTAGCCGCCGCTGGTGTGTCAAGACCTCGGCGCGAATCCGGTCCGGTCAGGCCCGCCCGACGTGCGCGGTCAGGTACTCGAGAACCAGATCCCCCAGCATGCGCCGGTAGTGGTCGCGACGGGAAGGATCCAGCAGGTCGCGGTCGAAAATGACCTGGAAGGTGTGCTGGTTCGCGGTCCGGAACACGCAGAACGCGCTGATCATCATGTGCACGTCGAGCGCGTCGACGTCGTCGCGGAACAGGCCGGCGGCGCGGCCGCGCTCGAGGATGCCGGCGAGCACGTCGACCGCCGGCGCGGCGAGCCCGGACAGGATCGGCGAGGTCCGCAGGTGCCGCGCGTGGTGGATGTTCTCGATGCCGACCAGCCGGATGAACGCGGGATGCGATTCGTGGTGGTCGAAGGTCAGCTCGGCCAGCGCCCGCATGGCGCGCGCGGGGTCGAGATGGTCGACGTCGAGCTGCTGTTCCAGGGCGCGGATCCCCTGGTAGGCGCGCTCCAGAACGGCGACGTACAGCCCTTCTTTGCTGCCGAAGTAGTAGTAGAGCATCCGCTTGGTGGTCCTGGTGCGCGCGGCGATCTCGTCGACGCGGGCGCCGTCGTAGCCGCGGTCGGCGAACTCGCCGGTCGCGACGTCGAGGATCTCGGCGCGGGTGCGCTCCGCGTCCCGCTGCCGCTCCGGCGCGTCGGAGGATTCGGCGCTCACGGGATCGTCCTCGCTGCTCGGCTCATCTCGCCGAGGATATCCGGCCGCCGCTTCCCTTTCGCGTTCGGACACGGTACAAGTAACTAACTAGTACATTCATTGACTGCGAGGAGTCGTGCGCATGTCCCCCGACCGCACCGTGCCCGGCCGGCTGCTGACCGGCCTCGTCGGGACCGGGATCGGCCCGTCGCTCTCCCCCGCGCTGCACGAGCGCGAGGCGCGCGAACTCGGCATCGAGTGCACCTACACCCGGTTCGACCTCGACGTGCTCGGCGTTCCGGCCGAAGCCGTCGGCGAGCTGATCGCCCAGGCGCGCGCGGAAGGCCTGGCCGGGGTCAACGTCACGCATCCGTGCAAGCAGCTGGTGATCCCGCACCTGGACGAGCTGTCGCCGGACGCGGCGGCGATCGGCGCGGTCAACACCGTCGTCTTCGAGGACGGTCGAACGATCGGGCACAACACCGACTGGTCCGGATTCCGCGACGGCTTCGTCGCCGGTCTGCCCGACGCGCCGCTCCGTCATGTCGTACTGCTGGGCGCGGGCGGTGCGGGCGCGGCCGCCGCGCACGCGCTACTAAGCCTCGGCGCTGAATCGCTCGCCGTGCTCGACACTGACACCGCCCGCGCGGCCCGGCTCGCCGACGATCTCACCGCGAGGTTCGGAACCGGCCGGGTGCGGACCGGGCACGGTCTTGAGCAAGAACTCTCCGAAGCCGACGGCTTGGTGCACGCGACCCCCGTAGGCATGGCCGACCACCCTGGCCTGCCGCTGCCGATGTCGTTGCTGCACAAGGAACTCTGGGTCGCCGAGATCGTCTACCGTCCGTTGGAGACCCCGCTGCTGCGCGCCGCCCGCACGCTCGGCTGCCGCACTCTCGACGGCGGCCGGATGGCGGTGCACCAAGCCGCCGCGGCGCTGAAACTGTTCTGCGGCCGCGAACCCGATCCGGCGCGGATGCTGCGTCACCTCACCGAACTGGCCGGCACCGAAACCCCAGGAGGCACCAGCCGTGTCGCGTGAACCCCGCACCGGAATCGCCACCGTCTGCCTCTCCGGGACGCTCGACGACAAGCTTTCCGCCGCCGCGGCAGCCGGATTCGACGGCGTCGAGATCTTCGAGCCCGACCTCGTCGCCTCCCCCATGCCGCCCGGCGAAGTACGGCTGCGCTGCGCGGACCTCGGCTTGTCGATCGACCTGTACCAGCCCTTCCGCGACCTGGACTCCACCGACCCGGACCGGTTCGCGGCGAACCTGCGCCGCGCGGAACGCAAGTTCGATCTCATGGAAGAACTCGGCGCCGACACCATCCTGGTCTGCTCCTCCGTGGCCGACGACGCGGTCGCCGACCTCGACCGCCTCGCCGAGCAACTGCACACGCTCGGCGAACGAGCCGGCGCGCGCGGGCTGCGGATCGCTTACGAGGCACTGGCTTGGGGCAAGGAAGTGTCCACTTACGACCGTTCCTGGGAGGCCGTGCGCCGCGCTGATCATCCGGCGCTGGGCCTGTGCCTGGACAGCTTCCACATCCTCTCGCGCGGCTCGGATCCCGCCGCCATCGCCGACATCCCCGGCGACAAGCTGTTCTTCCTCCAGCTCGCCGACGCGCCGCACCTGTCGATGGACGTGTTGCAGTGGAGCCGCCACCACCGGCTCTTCCCCGGGCAAGGCGCGTTCGACCTGCCCGGCTTCCTCGCTCCTGTGCTCGCCGCCGGATACACCGGACCGCTGTCGCTCGAAGTGTTCAACGACGTCTTCCGCCAAGCCGATCCCGACCGTGCCGCGATCGACGCGCACCGGTCCCTGCTCGCGCTCGCCGAAGCCACGAACCCCGTTGCGCAACCCGCACCAGAAGTCCGCGGACCGGCCTTCGTCGAACTCTCCGCCGACGACTCGCTGGCCCCCGTCCTGTCCGCGCTCGGCTTCGCGCGCACCGGAATCCACCGCACCAAACCCGTGGAACGCTGGGAACAAGGCACCGCGCGGATCCTCGTCAACCGCTCCGGCGGTCCGGCAGCCGTCGCCGCCCTCGCCGTCGAATCCGCCGACCCCGCTGCCGCCGCCCGCCGCGCCGTCCGGCTCGACGCGACCCGCCTGCCGCGAGACCGAGGCCCCGCCGAAGCGGACCTCGCCGCCGTCACCGCGCCGGACGGAACAGCGTTGTTCTTCTGCCGCACCGGAAACGACGACGACTGGACCGGAGATTTCGTTCCCACCGGCGAAACCGCCGACGGCATCGGGATCACCGGCATCGACCACATCGGACTGGCGCAGCCCTTCGACCACTTCGACGAAGCCGCCCTCTTCTACCGCACCGTGCTTGGCCTGAAACCCGCCGCGACCGGCGAGTTCGCCGCGCCTTTCGGCCTGGTCCGCAGCCGAGCCGTCGCCGACCCGCACCGCCGGATCCGGCTCGCACTCACGGTTTCCCTGCTGCGGCGCGGCGAATGGGCGCCCGGGGTGTCCGAACCGCAGTACATCGCCCTCGCCGTCGACGACATCCTCGCCGCGACTCAGGCCGCCCGCGCCGCCGGCGCTCCCCTGCTGGCCATCCCGGACAACTACTACGCCGACCTCGACGCCCGCCTGGACCTGCCCGCGGACCGGCTCGCCGCCTACCGGGACCTCGGCATCTTGCACGAACACACCCCGGAAGGCGACTACCTGCAAGCCTGCACCGAAGTCCTCGGCGGCCGGGTGTTCCTCGCGCTGGTCCAACGCCTCGGCGACCACGACGGCTACGGCTGGACCGATGCTCCGGTCCGCATGGCCGCACACCGCCGCCGCCGGATCGCCCGGGCGCACGTACCGGCCTGAACTGCGCTTTCGCGCCGGACGTGCCGGTGACGAAAATGCCTGCCCTGCCGCCTATTCCTGTCTCTTAATTCCACAGTAGACAGTCCGGCCAGAGTCACCCGCGAGGAAGCAGGGCGAGAAACGCGGCCGCGGCCGGAGTCGGCGGCCGAGTGGCCGCGTGGACCGCGACCACTTCGCGCTCGATGCTCGGGTCAGTGGCCAGAGTGCGGACTTCCGGATGGTGCCGCACCGTTTCCGGCGGAACGAGCGCGATGCCGATTCCTTCGCCGACGACGTCCAGGAGGTCGTGGACGGAGTCGACCTCGCAGATGCTGCGCCGGGACAGTCCGATGTGGTCGCAGGCGGCGTCGATCCGGGTGCGCAGGGCCGAATCCGCGCGGTATTCGACGAAGTCGCGATCGGACAGTTCCGCGAGGGCGACGCGATCGCGTTCAGCGAGCGGATCGGTGGCCTTCACCGCCAGCACCAGCGATTGGGCGGCCAGCGCGCGGTGCTCGACGTGCCGGGTGTCGAAGGGGCGGTCCACGAAGGCGAGGTCGAGTTCGCCGTCCACGACGTCGCGGATCAGCCGGGGCACGGAATCGTGGCGCAGGTGGAGGTGCACTGCCGGGTGGCGGGCGTGGAAGCGGGCCAACAGACCGGGCAACGGAACGCCGCCCATCGCTTGGATGGCGCCGACCCGCACCCGGCCGCGCAGCACCCCGCGGACGGCGGCGACCGCGTCCTTGCCTTCTTCGGCCGCGGCCACCGCTCGGCGCGCGGACGGCAGCAGGGCGCGGCCGGCTTCGGTCAGCTCCACCTTGCGCCGGGAGCGGGTGAACAGTTCGGCGCCGACTTCGCGTTCCAGCGCGGCGATCGAACTGGACAGGCTCGACTGCACCAGGTGCACGCGGGCCGCGGCGCGGGTGAAATGCAGTTCGTCGGCGAGCACGAGGAAGTGTTCGAGCTGGCGCAACTCCATGGATCGACTGTATCGATCGATGGCACCGGAAGCATCTGTTGGACTGGTCGTGGCAGCCGGGCGACGCTGGTCTGCATGAAAGTTCAGCAGGCAGTGGGTTTCTGGGGCGTGGCGTTCGCCTTCGGCGTGACAATGGCGGGTACGACGTTGCCGACGCCGCTGTATCCGTTGCTGCAGCGGGAGTTCGGGTTCGGCGAGCTCGCGAGCACGCTGCTTTACGCCGTCTACGCGGGCGGGGTGATCGCGGCGCTGGTGCTGTTCGGCCGTGCCTCGGACGTGCTCGGCCGACGGCGGGTGCTGCTCGCCGGAGCGGCCTGCGCCGCGTTGTCGGCAGCCGCTTTCCTGAGCGGAGCCGGGATCGCCGCGCTGCTGGCCGGTCGCGTGCTCTCCGGGTTCTCGGCCGGCCTGGTCACCGGCACGGCGACCGCGGCGCTCGGCGAACTGCACCCGCGCGGGAACCAGGCACACGCCGGGCTGGTCGCGACCGTCGCCAACATGCTCGGCCTCGGATGCGGGCCGCTGCTCAGCGGGGTGCTGGCCGCGGTCGCGCCCGCGCCGCTGCAACTGTCCTTTCTGGTGCACCTCGCGCTGCTGGCGACCGCCGCCGGCGTCGTGTGGCGAACGCGCGAACCGCGGCCCGCCGAGGCCGGGTCCCGGTTCCGGATCGTGCGGCCGGTGCTGCCCGCCGAGGTCCGGCCGGTGTTCCTGCCCGCGGCCACCGCGATGTTCGCCGCGTTCGCGGTGTTCGGTCTCGTCGCCGCCGTCGAGCCCTCGATGCTGGTGCGGCTGCTGGACGTGCACAGTCCGGTGGCGCCGGGACTGGTCGTGTTCGCGATGTTCGCCGCGTCGGCCGGCGGCCAGATCGTCTCCCGGCGCGTCCCCGCCGCCCGCGCGTTGCCGATCGGCTGCGCGGTGGTGCTGGCGGGGGTCGCCGGGCTGGCCGCCGCGATCGGCCTGGAATCCGCGGTCGTGCTGGCGGCCGCGACGATCGTGATCGGCGCCGGGCAGGGAGTGGCGTTCCGCGGCGCGGTGGCCGCGGTCGGCTCGCGCACCCCCGATGACCAGCGAGCCGGGACGATGTCCAGCTTCTTCCTGGTGGTCTACCTCGGCATCTCGGTCCCGGTGGTGCTGGCCGGCGCCGCGTCCGCCCAGTGGGGCCTGCGTGCTTCCGCGCTGGCCTTCGCCGGGGTCGTCGCCGTCCTTCTCGTCGTTGCGCTGCTCGCGACGGGTTCCCGCGCCCGCAGTGCGGCTTGAAGTGCTTCATCCGGCCGCGGACGTGCCAAGATCGGCTGGTTCCCGCACTTGATCGGACCTGCGGCTTCGGACCAAAAGGCACGAGACGGCGCCGATCGCGATCACCGCGACCGGCAGCGCGAGAGTCGGCCGCATCGCGTCGACCACTCCCTGCCCGAACACCGAGGCGGCGGCCTGCTGAACGTCGTGGACCACCGCGGCCGGCGTCCCGGACGGCAGCGGGACCGCGGCGCCGGACTGCCCGGTGCCGATGTCCGTCCCGCTCCGGGCCGCGTGCTCGAACGCCGCGGTGAACCGGTCGCGGACGGTCTCCGGAAGAGCGGCGGCGCGCGCGGCCGCCTCCTCCCGGAGCGAGACGGCGAGCCGGTTTTGCAGCACCGCGCCGACCGCCGCGCTGCCGATGACCGTGCCGATCTGCCGGATCGAGTTCAGCACGCCGGAAGCGGCTCCGGCCATCGCGGGCTCGACGCGGTACATCGCGACCGTGACCATCGGGCCGAACAGTCCGCCGATGCCCACCCCGACGACGAGCAGCGCGGGCTGGAACTCCCACCACGCACGCCCGACGTCGGCCGCGACTGCCAGCCACGCCATTCCGGCCGCGAACAGCGCCAGGCCGGTCATCAGGACGTACTTGCCGCCGAGCCGGTCGGCCAGCCTGCCCGCGACCGGGGACAGCACCGCCGAGACCACCATCGCCGGAGCCATCACCAGCCCGGCCTCGACCGCGCTGAAGCGCAGCACCGACTGCAGGTAGATCATCACCGGCAGGAACAGGCCGATCATTCCCACTTGGACGGTCGCGGACACGAAACTCATCACCGCGAAACCGCGGTCGCGGAACAGCACGAACGGCAGCAGCGGATCGTTTCGCTGCCGGTTCCGTTGCTGCACAAGGAATACCGCCAGCAGCAGCACGCCCGCGCCCAGCATGGACCAGATCGTCGCGTTCCACTCGTACCGCTGCCCCTCGGTGAGCGCGAACGTCAGGCACGCGAGCGCGGCCGCGGCGAACACGACGCCGGGAACGTCCACCCGACGGCGGGCGCCGTGCCGCAGGTCCGGCACCAGCAGCACGGCCAGCACGAGCACGAGCAGGCCGATCGGGACGTTGACGACGAAGATCCACCGCCACCCGGCCGAACTGACCAGCAGCCCGCCCAAAGTCGGCCCCGCGATCGTGGCCACCCCGGCCACCGCTCCCCACACGCCGAGCGCCGTGCCACGGCGGGCAGGCGGGAACGTGCCGATGATGATCGTCATCGTCTGCGGCGCCAGCGCGGCGGCCCCGAGCCCCTGCACTGCCCGGGCCGCGATGAGCTGCGCCGGATCCCGCGACAGCCCGCACAGGACGGATGCCGCCGTGAACACCGCGGTGCCCGCGACGAACATGGCGCGCGGCCCGAACACGTCCCCCAGCCTGCCGAAGGCGATCAGCAGCGCGGCGAGGACGAGGATGTAAACGTTGATCACCCACAAGACCTCGTCCAGCGAGGCGCCCATGGTTTCGATCATGCTGGGGATCGCGACGTTGACCGCCGTCAAATCCAGCAGGGTCAGGAAAAATCCCAGGCTGAGCGTCACCAGGACCGCCCAGGGATTGCCGCGCCAACGCTTCATTCGCATTCCTCCCAGACCTCCGCACCCCGCCTGAGCCGCCCGGCGGAAACCGGTCGCCGGGAGCCGACTCAGGTCGTCTCGCTAGAATGCTAGCATCCTAACAAGCTAACCATCCTCGGAGACGAGAGCGCGAGATCCGGCGGCAGAGCGGCCGACCGGATCGGAGAGGACGGCGGCGCGCAGCTGGCGACCGCGCGCCACCCTCTGGTACCGGTCAGGTCAGATGGTCGAATTCGCCGCTGACCCAACGGATGTGCGCCTCGGCGGAGCGCTGCACGACGGCTTTGGCGTCCGCGTCGACGGTGTCGCCGCCGAGCGTGTACAACCGGTCGTAGGACCAGCCGTCAAGCCGGTCGACGATCCGCCGGACCACCGCGGCGGACAGCGGGATGTGCTTCGGGAAATTGCGCTGGAACGACACCCAGTTCGGAGCCAGGCCGCCGCTGATCGAGTCGCCGGACAAGAGCGAGCCGTCCGGGGTGCGCAGCACGGCGCTGCCCAGCATGTGGCCGCCGACCTGGATCAGCTCGACCCCGGGCACCGGCTCGGCGTGCTCCGTCCAGAACTCGAGCACCGGGTCGGTGCGGCCCAGCCATTCCCGGCCCGCGGCGTTGACCAGCACCGGAATCCGCCCGAACGCGTGGCTCCAGCTGACCTGGGCAGCGAACATGTGCGGGTGACTGGTCGCCACCGCGACGACCTCGCCGAGCGCCCGAACCGCGGCGAGCGTGTCCGGCTCAATGGAAGTCGGCGGATCCCACAGCACGTTCCCCCGCGCGGTCCGCACGACGAACGACCACTGCCCGATGCCCACCACCGGTTCCCGCCGCAGGCTGTGCACCCCGCGACCGTGATCCCGCTGCCGCACCTCATGCGGTTCGGCGGCAAGCTGTTCGTGAGTACGCCAACTCCCCAAGTGCGGGCCCAAATCCCCGCGCTCCTCGATGCCGACCTCGCCGCGGTCCAGCACACAATGCGGGGGCTCCGGGGAGCCGGGCTGTTCGATGCCGCATCGGTCGCAGATCCAAAGTGTCATGATCGCGATTCTCGAACCTCGATATTGCTAGAGGTCAATCAATCGTCCAGTCTCGCAATCCGGCGAGACCAGCACGCGCGGAGCAGCAGCTCATCAGAGATCTGTGCCGAAACGGGAATCGGTACGCGCGGAAAGATCGATGACCAACCTGCCCTCGGTCCAAGCTTCGACGACCGAAGCGAGTTCGCTCCACTGCCCGCCGTTCAACTGCCGAGAGTCCGCCAAGTGCTGTTTGCGCTTGCCCTGACTCGTGGTCGCGTACAGGGCAACGGCGGAATCGTACCCACCTGACGTGAAATACACCTTTTCGATTTCTCTCCACCCGAGTTCGACGTGACAAGTCCATGAGCTGCCCTGTTGCCGGTACACCGCCAGTCCGCGCCCGCTCGCCGCTATCCGCACCCGAACCCCGGCCAGTTCCGCGGCCTGCGGCACCGGTCGTCGATTCTCCGGAGGAGGTGCAGGCCGCTCAGCAGGACGACGCTTTGCGGCGGGCAGGGGTTCCGCACGTGTCTGCCGAGAAATGTCGTGCACGTTCCCGCGCTGCCGGTGCCGGCCGAGCAGCAGCGCCGCCACCACCAGCGCGACCCCGACTCCGACGGAAAACGCCGCCAGCCACATGGACGCCATGCAGCACAGCATGGCCGCCCCGGCCGGAATCGGAATCGCTTCGCTCGCCAAACACTCGAATGGCGCAAACCTCACTGCACACTGGGCGTCAAACCGTCCGTCGAGCAGCAGAAATAGCTGAAGGCGCGGGATCGCTGGGGAATTCGGCGGACCGAGCGCTTCGCCCGAGCCCACGGACAGATCCGCGCGATCCGCCGATGGCGGCGCACCCTCCTTGGCGGCGTCGTCGAACGCGCTCACCAGGACGGCAAGCTCGCGGTCTCCGCCTCGGCCGGGCGGCTGAACGCGTATCGTGGCCCGCGGTGTGCCGGAAAGACTGGCCCGCAACGGAATCTTCGTTGACCTGACCGAGGAGCGCCTCATGGGAACCGGAGCCGACCGGACCGCGGTCGGGCCGATGGTTATCGTCGCCGCCGACCAGCACGAAGCCCGGCCGCTGATCGACGACCCGTGGGCCAGCCGCCTCCTGCCCGCCGCCGGGCGGTTCGCCGTCGCGCTGACGAGATACCGGCCGATCCGGCGAGCGTTGATCGCCGCTGCGGAGAAGAAGATCCCCGGCCTGTGGGCGAGCATGCTGTGCCGCAAACGCTATGTCGACGACGCCCTCCGCGAGGCTATCGACGACGGCGGGATCGAGGCGGTGGTCATCCTCGGCGCGGGCTTCGACACACGCGCCTGCCGCCTGCCCGCCCTCGCGAAGATCCCGGTCTACGAGGTCGACCTGCCCGCCAACATCGACCGCAAACGTGCCGCGCTCACGAAGGCGCTCGGCCGCGTCCCCGACAACGTGAAGCTGGTGCCGGTCGACTTCGAAACCCAGAACCTCGCCGACGCCCTCGCCCGGCACGGCTACTCCGCCCGGCGTACTTTCTTCGTCTGGGAAGCGGTCACCCAGTACCTCACCGAGGACGGCGTCCACCGCACGTTCGACTTCCTAGCCGCCGCACCCGCGGGCAGCCGCCTGGTTTTCACCTACGTCCGCAAGGATTTCCTCGACGGCACCACGCTTTACGGCGCCGACGCCGCCTACTCCGACTTCGTTCTCAAGCAGCGGCTTTGGCGCTTCGGCCTGACGCCCGGCCGCGTCGAAGCCTTCCTCGCCGAATACGGCTGGAGCGAACGAGAACAAGCCGGGCCCGAGGAATTCACCACCCGCTATCTGCGCCCTGCCGGACGAAACCTGCCGGTGTCGGAGATCGAACGCTCGGTGCTGGCCGAAGCGAAGTAATCACGGCGTACGCGAGTTCGCGAGCGTCGGCGGACTCGTGATCGTCGAGCGGGCCAGGCCAGCCGGTCCCGCCAACGTGCGCTCACACCGGCAGCAGCAACGGACGTTTCGCGGTGCGGCCGTCTCCGGAAGACCTGCCCAGCAGTCGCCGGACCAGCCAGGGACCGAGAAACTCGGCGAGCCACCGGACTTCCGTGCCCGCAGTGCGCCACGCTGGCGGGCGGGCGACGGGCGGCAGCGGGTCGGTCCAGCTGTCGTCGCTGCCGGGGAGGCCGAGGCTGTGCGCGACGGCGGCCGCGATCCGCGCGTGCCCGATCGGGTTGGCGTGCAAGCGATCCGCGCACCAGAGCCGCGGATCGCCGGCGACCTCGTGCCGGTCGGTGCCGACGACTGTCACCCCGTATCGGGCCGCCGCGGAACGGATCCGGCGGTTGAGATCGGCGACTCGCGGACGCAACGGTGCCGCGATCGGCGCGATCTTCCCGATGTCGGGGAAGGCGAGGGTGACCACGTCGGCGCCAGCGGCAGTGAGCGCGGCGAACATGGCGGTCAGGTGATCCCCCACCGCGCCGGCGTCGTAGCCCGGGCGGAGCAGGTCGTTCATTCCGGCGACCACAGTGGCCAGCGTCGGACGCAACGCCAGCGCCGGGGCGAGCTGTTCGGCACACACCTGACCGGCGAGGCGTCCCCGGACGGCGAGGTTGGCGTACTCCACCGGCTCGCCGGTGGCGGCGAGATGATCGGCGAACCGGTCCGCCCAGCCTCGGTAGCCCGTGGCCTCGTCGCCGTCGCCGATGCCCTCGGTCTGGCTGTCGCCCAAGGCCACGTAACGAACGGTCACGCACCGGCCTCCTGCTTGATCTGCTCGAACCGGGCGGCCATCGCTTCGCCGAGCGCTGTCGCCGCGGAGAGCGGGCGCACCATCACCGTGAAGTCGTCGATCAGCCCGTTTTCGTTGGTGTGCAGGAAATCGCAGCCGTTGATCTCCTTGTCCCCCACCCGCGCGGTGAAGATCAGCGCGTGGTCGCGGCCGTCGGCACTGGAGATCTCCCGGACGTAGCGGAAATCGGCGAAGACCCCGCTCACGGCGCGCAGGATGGCCGCAGTGATCGGCTTGCCGGGGTACGGCCGGTAAGCGACCGGACTGGTGAAGGTCACGTCGTCGGCAAGCAGGGCTTCGACGGCCGCGTGGTCGTTGTTCTCGACTGCCTCTCGGAGCGGGTGCACGCAGCCTCCTAGTAACTTTGTTGATTAGGTGCAGATGAGATTAATCGCCTCGATGCTACGGTGTCCAGATGTCCTTGAAGTTCGCGATCCTCGCGGCCCTGCTGGAGGGCGAGTTTTCCGGCTACGACCTGGCCAAGTCGTTCGACGCGTCGGTCGCCAACTTCTGGCAGACGACCCCGCAGCAGCTCTACCGCGAACTCGAACGGCTCTCGGCCGACGGCATGATCACCGCGCGCGTCGTCGAACAGGAACGCCGGCCCAACAAGCGGATGTTCAGCCTCGCTCCCGCCGGACGGCGCGCCCTGCACGAATTCACCGCGACGCCGGTCCAGCCCACCACGATCCGGGACGACCTCCTGGTCAAGGTGCAGGGCAGCGACGCGGGCGACGCCGAAGCGGTGATCGCCGCCGTCGAGGAACGCATGGAATGGAGCCGCGCCAAGCTCGCCCGCTTCGAACGGCTGCGCGAGCGCATGCTGGACGGCCGGACGGAAAGCGATTACCTGCGCGACAACGACCGGGTCGGGCCCTACCTGACTCTGCTGCGCGGCATCTCGTTCGAGCAGGAGAACCTGCGGTGGGGCGAGCACGCCGCGCGGATCCTCCGGCAGCGCGCCGAATCGAGCGTTTCCAAGCCTGCCTAGCGCGGTGACGGTCGGCCGAGGTGGCGGAACCGTCCTGGCTGACGTATACCCCTTGCTGTGGCGGCTTCGACGGTAGGACTGTTGCATCCGGGCCGGATGGGCTCGGCCATCGCGAGGCAATTGATCGCGGGCGGGCACCAGGTGCTGTGGTGCCCGGCCGGACGGTCGGCGGGAACAGCGCGCCGAGCCGCGGAGACCGGGCTGACCGCGGTGGAGACGATTCCCCTTCTCCTCGAGCGGAGCGCGGTCGTGTTCTCGATCTGCCCGCCCGCCGCGGCCGAGGAGGTCGCCGCGGACATCGGGGATTACCGCGGGATCTACGTCGAGGCGAACGCGATCAGTCCACAAAGGATGATCGCGATCGCCGGCCGGCTCCGCGCGACCGTGGTGGACGGATCGATCATCGGGCCGCCCCCGGACGGGCATTCGACCGCGCGGCTCTACCTGTCCGGTCCGGAGAACGCCGTCGAACTGGTACGGGGGCTGCTGGCCGCCGGCAACGCCGAACCGGTGCCGCTGGCAAACCGCGTCGGCTCGGCGAGCGCGTTGAAGATGGCCTACGGATCGTTCCAAAAGACTTCGCGGGTGCTGGCCGCGCTCAGCCATGCGATCGCCGACGACTACAGCGTCGGCGAACACCTGCTCAGGGAAGCGAACGCCTTCGGCGGCAACGCGCTGGCGGACCCGGACGGGCTGCCGTCCGCAGCCGCGCGCGCTTGGCGCTGGGCGCCGGAAATGCTGGAGGTCGCGGAAACCGCGCGGGAGCTCGGCCTTCCGGACGCCCTCGCCACCGGCTCGACCGAGGTGCTGTCGCGCTGGGCGGACGACAAGGACGACTTCGACCTCGACCTTCCGGCCACGCTGCGCCACCTGCATCGCGAATAGCGGCCACGGGATCATGCCGTCACGGCGTCTCCGAAGCAGGGTCTCGCCGGGGTTTGCTTCACCGGATCCACCGGTTGAGCGGCCATGCAAGCTCAGCTCGGCGACGGCGGCCCGCACATGATCGCCGCCGACGTTGTCGAAGCACACGTCGACACCGACCGGTCGCGCCCTTGCCGAGCACGACCCGCGCGCACCTCTCCGAACCGGACGAGAAGACGAATGGCCCGAGGAAATTGGCACCGCGAGCCGGCCACGCCTCGTACGGGCGAGCCTCTTGGCGTCATCACCAGGCCGCGCTGCCGATTCGGATCATGACCGCAGCGAGAGCACGACGCGCTCGTCGCTGATCCGCCACCGTGCTCGCAAGGTGGCGTGGGCATTTCAGGCGCCCGATCCCGGAAGGCGGGACCGAAAGGTCCTCGTCGTCGAAGCAGCGACCGATCGCGGAACCGGCGCGATTCTTGGCGCCCAAGCGCGTTCTCCAGCCGGTGCCCGGCCGCTCGAAGCCACCTCGCGCACCTCAGCAGCGGTCAAGAAACGCTGCCTCCGCCGGGACTCGGCTCAGGTCGTCGACACGGCGCAACCGGTATCGTGTGGTGGCGAGCAGTCTTCGAGAGTTGCCGGAAGGATGCTGTGGCGAGCCTGGTGTCGTCGTTGGACGACTTCGCGGATGTGGAGTGGGGCAAGTTCGGCCTCATCGACGACGAGCGGGTGCCGCCGGGCGAGCCGGGCTGGCTGGCGCTCGGATCCCCGGACACCTTGCTGACCGGCAAGAACGGAGCCGTCTTCCGCAGCGGCGGCACCGCCCATCGCGCGGGCGTGCGGCTGGAGTTCTGGGACGGTGTCCCGCCCGCGGCCGCCGACCGCTGGGACACCGCGTGGGAGGACCGGATCCCGATGACCTCCGGGGTGGTCCGGCTGGCGTTCGTCGCGTCCGGGGTCTCGGAGCGGACCCTGTCTCTGGACGGTCCCGGGGTCTACGGCATCCGGGCGCTGTGCCGGGGCCGGCAGGAGGCCCGGCGAGCAGGCGACCTGCCCTGCACCGGCGAGGTGGTCGAGCACTGGGTGCTGCAGTTCTGCTCGTACAGTGCCACCCCATCCCCGCCAGCGCCGAGGACACCGAGACCGGGTTCCTCGTCGTCGAGATCCCGCCCAGCCTACTCGCCCCGCACATGATCGAAGGCAAGTACCGCGGCCGAGGCGACAAGACAAACACGCTCTCTCGGACGCCGAAGTCGAACGGCTCCACGCCATCCGGACCGCGCGCGGCTCGCGCCATGTCGCGGACGAATCGCCCCGATTCGGCCGGATTTCATGAATGCAAAGGGCGGGACCACGTTACGCCGGATTCCGTGCTGACCGTGTTCTAGCCCGGGAGAACCGGCACCGCGTTTCAGCGGGCTCGTTCGGGAGACCACTGCAGCAGGAACCGCAGCGCCTCCTCGCTCGGCGAACCCGGTTCCGCGGTATAGGCGACCAGCAGCTGCTCCGGATGAGTGTCCACTGTGAACTGCTGGACGTCGAGTTCGAGCTTCCCCGCCACCGGATGCCGGTAGGCCTTCGACAGCGCCCGCGGCCCGCGCACCTGGTGATCAGCCCACCACCGCCGGAAATCCGGGTCCCGCACACTCAGCTCTCCGACCAGCGCGCTCAACGCCGGATCGTGCGGCGTCCGGCCGGCTTCCATCCGCAGCACCGAAACGCACTCGCGCGCGGCCCGCGGCCAGTCCGCGTACAACGACCGGAACGATTCGTCCACAAAGGTCAGCCGGATCAGGTTTCGTTCGGCCGCTGGCAGTTTCCCGAAATCGGTGAGCAACGCGGCGCTCCCGCGGTTCCAGGCCAGCACGTCCATCCGGCGGTGCAGCACCATCGCCGGAACGTCGCGCATCGTGTCCAGCAACTGCCGCAGCCGGGGCGCGACCTCGGGCCGGGCCGGTTGCCGCGGGGAGACTGGCGCGACGTCGGCGACCGTGAAGAGGTACGCGCGTTCGTCCGGCGCGAGCTGCAGGGCATCGGCCAGCGCGTCGAGCACTGACCGGGAAACGCGATTCGTGCGGCCCTGTTCGAGACGCACGATGTAGTCGATGCTGAGGTGTGCGAGCTGAGCCAGCTCCTCGCGGCGCAACCCGGGGACACGCCGCCGCCGTCCGTCGTCCGGGTACCCGGCCTGTCGCGGGTCGAGCGCCGCCCGGCGGGCGCGCAGGAAGTCGCCCAGTTCGCTTGCCATGCCACCAGTGTGCCGGGCGGGTCGGGCTGCTTGCCTGGTACTGGGGTGCATAGGCAGCACTGTCCCTGGTCGCGGCTCCGGACCGCGCCGAAGCTGGAGACATGCAAAACGACGTCTCCTTCCTCAGCAACAACCTCCGCATCGCCGCCCATCTCTATCTCCCGGACACCCCCGGTCCGCATCCCGCGTTGGTCGTCGGGCACCCGGGCACCGGTGTCAAGGAGCAGACTGCCGGCTCGTACGCCGAACTGATGGCCGCACACGGCTACGCCGCTCTCGCCTTCGACGCCGCTTACCAGGGCGAAAGCGAGGGCCTGCCGCGCGGACTCGAAGACCCCGCGCAGCGAGTCGAGGACTTCAAAGCCGCCGTCAGCTACCTGACGAGCCGCGAGGACATCGACCCCGCCGGAATCGGTTTGCTCGGCATCTGCGCGTCCGGCGGCTACTCGCTGACCGCCGCCTCCACCGACCGCCGAGTGCGCGCCGTCGCCACGGTCAGCGCCGCCGACGTCTCCCGCCAGCTGCGCCTCGGCGCCGACGGAACCCAGGACCCGGCGGTGTTCGACGCGATGCTGACCGCTTCCCGCACCGCTGCCGGCGGCCTGCCGGTCTTCCCCGCGAACGAGCAGGAAGCCCGTGTCGCCGGCCAGCATGCCTACGAGGGCTGGGAGTACTACTGCACCCCGCGCGGCGCGCACCCCCGATCTGCCAAGACGCTGACCTGGGACAGCATCGACCGGCTCGCGTTCTTCGACGCTTTCGCGCCGCTCTCGCTGCTCGGTCCGCGACCGCTGCTGACGATCGTGGGCGACCGCGCCGAGACCGCGTGGATGAGCATCGAGGCTTTCCAGCGAGCCACCGGCCCGAAGGAGATGTTCCGCGTCCCCGGAGCGTCCCATGTGGACCTTTACGACCGGCCGGCGGCGGTCGGCGCGGCGGCGGAGAAGCTGGCGGAGTTCTTCGGCAAGCACCTGTGATCGCTGGGCGGCACGGTCCTGCGCGCCGCGGGTTTACTGTCCGGCGATCCCGGAAGCAGTGTCGAGCGGACGTTCGAAGAAGGTCTCCAGGACGACGATCGCCTGGGTGCTCGTAACTCCATCGATCGCGTAGAGGCGGCGAAGCGATGCCTGAAGCTCCTCCGTAGTCGACGTACGGATCTTCACCAGCAGGGCCGCCGGGCCCGCGATGACATGCGCCTCGACGACCTCGGGGAGCGCCTCGATCGCTTCGCTCGTCGGCGAGTCGCCCATCCAGGCGTTGGCCTCCACCAGCACGAACGCCGCCACGCCCCGGCCGACCGACGACGGATCGACGTCGACGGTGGTCCGCCGGATGACGCCCTGTTCGCGCAGCTTCCGCACTCGCTCGTGCGCGGCGCCCGCGGACAGTCCCACGGCCTGCCCCAGCGCGGCGTAGGCCTGGGTGGCGTCGCGCTGCAGCTCGGCGAGAAGTCCGCGATCCAAGTCATCCACAGCTTGACGATATCAGGTTCGGCAAGACAAGCTGGCTGCGAGATGACATTCAGGGACTGGGGGTAGTCAGTGGACGCGATCAAGACTGAGTTCGCGGTGCTGGACGAGAGGTTCGCGCGCTGCAACGGCGACGAGTGGATGCGGCGGCTGCACACCGGGTGCCGCTGGACCGAGGGGCCGGTCTACTTCCCGGCCGGCCGGTACCTCGTGTTCAGCGACATCCCGAACGACCGGACCTTGCGCTGGGACGAGACCACCGGCCAGGTCGGCGTGTTCCGGCAGCCTTCGGGCTACGCCAACGGCCACACCAGGGACCGCGCGGGGCGGCTGATCAGCTGCGAGCAGGGCCACCGGCGCGTGACGCGCACCGAGCCGGACGGCAGCGTGACCGTGCTCGCGGAGCGTTATCGCGGCCGGCGGCTCAACAGCCCCAACGACGTCGTCGAACGGTCCGACGGGTCCATCTGGTTCACCGACCCGAGCTACGGCATCGACAGCGACTACGAGGGCCACCAAGCGGAAAGCGAGATCGGCGCCTGCCACGTCTACCGGGTCGACCCGGCGGACGGAGAGGTCCGGATCGTGGCGGACGACTTCGAACGGCCCAACGGACTGGCCTTCTCCGCCGACGAGAGCAAGCTCTACATCGCGGACACGCGGCAGAATCCCAGCCACATCAGGGTTTTCGACGTCACCGACGACGGCAAGCTCACCGGCGGCGAGGTGTTCGGCACCTGCGACAACGGCGCCTTCGACGGGCTCCGAGCGGACACCGCCGGACGAGTCTGGGCAGCCGCCCACGACGGCCTGCACTGTTTCGCACCGGACGGCACCCGCATCGGCAAACTGCTGATGCCCGAGATCTGCTCGAACCTGACCTTCGGCGGACCGCGCCGCAACGAACTGTTCATCACCGCGTCCAGTTCGGTCTACACCCTGCGCGTCAACTTCAACGGGGTTCGCTGACCGGAGCCCGCCCGGGCAGCGGCCGATCACTGCCGCGGAACTCTGGCGCCAGCAGGGTCAACGACCGCGCTGATCGCGTTCAGCTGTCTCGAGACGATTCCGGCGGCGGGGACGGGAGCGGTCGAGTTTCGGAACATCCCGCCCGGCTCACTCCGAGTGTTGGCGCATGAGTGCGGGCAATCGAACTACGGCCACCCCGGGCTTTCCCACTGCGCCCTGTTCACCCCGTCCGAGTCCGGCACCACGGCGCACCAATCGCCCATCACTCTGTCCGCCAGCATGAGGGAGAAACCCGCACCCGTAACCGCAGAAAGCGTATCGGCGCCACCGGGGTAGGCCCGATAGGACAACTCACCGGGCAGCAATGGGGCTACGAAGGCCGTGAAGTCGTCCTCCACTAGCTCAGGCCTGGGTTGCAATGCCGGATCGCTTATCACGCAAACCAGTGAACGCGGTCGCATGAGTCGGGCCACCTCGGCTGCGTTCTCCCGGCTTACGCGGAACCATCGGCACCCGGAGGCACCGTACGCCCAGCGCTCGCACAACAACGTGAAGCGCTCGGAGACCTTCGCCACCGTCTCCCAAAAGTTCTCGTCCGCTACGGCACCAACAGGATTCAAGATCGCTGTGGGCTCAGGAGCTGCGTCGCGCCACTGGAGAATCGCGTCCTGGCAACGGAGTCTCGCCAGATCAGCGGCAACCGCTCGCGTCATGGAGAGGTGTATCGCCCCGTCCCATCCCGACTCGATCTGAAGCCGCCCCGAGACGGAAAGCCGACAATACGGTCCGCGCCCCGCTGCCATTCCCTCGACAAGGTCAATCGCCTGCGGGAAATGGACCTCCGCGCCGTTGCGAAGGCCGAGGTGCCTGTCCAGAAGGGGTTCATTCACCAGCAACTCGCCGACCTCCAGAAAGCCAGTGCCGCTCTTCGCAATCACCGCTCCGAGCACCTGGCGCAGTGCTGCCGCGTACGAACTCCAGGCACCTGCGTCGGCCAACTCCGCTCTCACTCGCCCACTGCGAGGGCTGATGATCAACTCCTTGCTCATTTCGCCAGTTTCGCAGTGGCCCGCAGTGCCTTCAACGTCGGAATACCGCTCCAGCTCCCGCCGTCGATCTCCGGAGTCAGCATCGAGATGCCATCGGGCTCGAGCGCCTCCACAGACGCCTCAACGGCGGTCAGGAAAACCGGCTTGTTCGAACAATCCCTTGGGTTGCCAGCGCCGAACTCGTCTCCGGCGCTCCCGCGAGACCTCGGTTCAAGATCGTTCACGAGACCGTTTCAGCAGGTCACACCCTAAGCAAAGGGAAGGCAGAGTGGGCCGGGTCGGGCTCGAACCGACGGCCAAGGGATTATGAGTCCTCCTGGGCCGAGCGGTGTGCTGACCTGCGAAAACACAGGTCGACGGCGAGCATTGGCGGCAAAATCCCTTGGGTTTGGCAAGATCCCCCGAATCGGGGATCGCAACCGGCGTCCAGTTTACCTGCCCGGCAGCCACCCACCGAGCAGTGAACGGGCCGCAGCACCTGTGAGCGTCCCCGAGACGGGGCCTTGACCGCTGTTGCTCCTGACTCGACCGGCGCGTTGCGAAATGAGGCGTCAGCAGCTCGCTCCGACGCGAAGCACACAGCAGTTTGGCCAAACCAGTTGTCGCGGCACGAACATGCGACTCGATACCACATCCCCTAACCACAGACGCTCACGCAGAGCAGCAAGCTAGTCACTTCTCCGGTACTCGAGATACTTCACTGCTGCCTGAAGGGCCGTCCCCATTCCCGCAGCCGCGAGCCCGATCGAGGTAGACGAGTTCGCCAGCTTGGCCAGGACGAAAGCGAGAACAGGCACCGCAAGGACGGACAGCAGCGTAGGTGTCGTGAGCGAATACCAGCGCCAGGACCAAGTCTTCAACGGCTCAGAGCCTGGCGCGCAGGTTGCCGGAAAACCGCGCAACGCTATCTCCAATTTCTCGTGAGGATCGGCAGTGAGTACGGCTTGAGAGAGAGCCGCCAGCAGCTTTCGCAGATCGTCACGAGCGGAAACCTTCGCCGGTCGCGGCGCATCGGTCAAAGCCCGAAGCAGGCCGCTCTTCACCCGGTCACCCACGAGGGAATCGCCCCGTTGCTGACCTCGCCCGCTCAGGCACGTGATCTCCCGCGGGAGGCTGGCGGCTGCCTTGCGGAGAAGACTGCGAAGAGTCCGAATCCTGCGCTGCTGCAACCGAGCAGGATTGCCGACCCGGCAGCCAGTCGACGGGCTGGTGGCGACTTCGTCCACTTCGCGGGTCGCCGACAGAAGTTTGGCGATCTGGAGCTGAATTCGGTCGTGTGCATATCGAGCACCCCACGCCCTCAGGCACAAAGTACCGATCGGCACGACCAGCAAGACAGCCAGAGCAGGCATGACCAGATGCTGGGCCTCGATCGACAGACGCTCCAGCCACACCCTCGCCAAGGCAATCAAGGAGGTAGTTGTCCCGACGATGTAAAAGGCTCCGTATTCCGCACGATAAGCGCTCCACCGTGCACGCCTGGCTTCGGCATCCGTACACAGGCCTCGCTCCGCGAACGCGATGAACACGCCCAGCCGGTCCGGTGCGAACAACCAGCCCAGAGCCGCGCTGACCAGCTTCAGCGATCCGCCCACAAGAGGCCACGCACGTCGGCAACCGCGCAACGCTGGCGAGTCTGGGACGTCTGGCGTGCTACCTACAGCGCTCCCAACGCCGGTGCGCTCAGATGCGGTCGTCACATCTCCTCCTCGTGTCTGCATCGGCCCGCGAGGTTAGCGCCGACCCCCGACAAAAAGCCGAAGCACTGTATCCGTGGTTGGTGCACTGTTCACCAGGCCAGCCAGACCGGGCAGCCATCAGGCGGGCCGCGGTGCCTCCTGTACCGGCAACGCAGTGCTTATGCACAACTTGCTCCGTCTGAGTGAATATTCGCCCTGTTCTGCGCCCACAAAGCCCAGTTCGCCGACGGCGCGCTCCAGTCCGGCCACGGCGGCGTCGGGGGCGGTGGCCGACAGCGTGGCGAACGCGGTGAAGCAGTCGGGATGGTCCTCGACCATGCGGTGCAGTTGTTCGTTGACCTTGGCAGCTAAGGGCTTTGCGGATCAACGAAACGGGCGAGGAGCCAACCCGGGTCCGCTCCTCGCGGGTAAACGCCGACACCGCAACCACATTGAACCGACAACGCGACAGCGGTAAGACCGAAACATGGCACCCTCACCCGCCGACAGCGTGGATTCAGGACAGCTGCTCGATCAACTCGAATTCCTGGAACTACGGTTCGACAGCCACGCGCACCTCGCGGGCAGCGACCTGACCGACCCCGGAACATCAGACTGGTGGGCCACCGCCGGGATGACGGTGTCGCCGGACGAAGACGACCCTGCCGATCAATGGTATTTCTCCGAGAACGCCACCCTCTCGGCGAAACCCGACCCGCAAGGCTACGTCGACGTCAGCATTCTCGAAGCCAGCGGCCTGACCGTCGACCTGCAGCACGTCGACGGAATCTTCGACGCCCTGGACGCGCGCAGCCCCGACTACGCCAAGTTCATCCCGCTGTTCGGCAACCGCGACGAGTACGGGTTCCTCGGTCTCGACGACCGCCTCCAGAGCACACCCCACGCCTTCGGCACCCACGTCGTCATCGTCGACCGGGTACGTCTCGCGCCCGCCTGGCGCGGTCTCGGCGGCATCGGACGCTTGCTTACTGCCCGTGTCCTCCGCTGGATCTGCAGCGACCCGCGCCTCATCGCCGTCCAGCCCTTCCCGATCGACCTCGACCGCAGCCTCCTCCGACACGCCAGCGTCTTCGAACCGGCTCTCGACAAGGTCCGCCGCACCTGGGCGTCGCTGGGGTTCGTCCCGGCATTCGGGGGCACCTGGGTCGCGGACCCGGGCCGTTCCGCCTACAGCAACGCCGTCGAAGCCCTGGAAAGAAAATTCGGCCTTCGGTAGGGGCTCCTCGGCTTCGAGGCAAGCGGGGTCTGACGATGTAACATGATCTCGCGGAGTCGCGACTCCTGCTGTGATCGTGAACAGCGGAGGGCAGCGGTATGGGATATCGGTTCAATCCGCCACCGAACTGGCCGGCCGTCCCCGTCGGCTGGACGCCTCCGCCTGGCTGGCAGCCGCCAGCCGACTGGCCCGCGCCGCCGAAGTTCTGGCAGCTGTGGACGCTCGAAGCCGACCCGCAATCTGAAACGGAACCGCCCCAGGCAGGTCCCGCTCCCGCATCGGGCAAGCCCGGGTTGTTCGGCTCCCGGAAACGGGCTCGGGAACTCGAAGCCGAACTGGCCGCGGAGACCGCCAAGTTCCACCAAGCCGTCTCACAAGTCCGTGAACTCAGCGCACACAACGCTTCATTGAACGCGGAACTGACGGACCTCAAGACCAAATACGCACAACTCCGCGGCCGGGACGCCCTGGAGGCCGAGCGAGAAATCCGGCAGATGCGCCAGACTCTCGCCGAACTCGAGCAAGAGGCGCAGAAGCAGCGAGACACACAGGTACAGGACCGGGACGGCGCGAAAGCCCACCTTGCCTCGATCCAGCGGCAGATCGACGAGGCATCCGCAAAGCTCGCGTCGGTCCGCGGCGAAATCGTCGAGACCGAGGAGATCGCGCTGCTCCAGGAGGCCGGAATCTACGAGTTCCGGCACCGGCTCGCCGACGCCGTCGCCTACAAAGCAGCGCTGCAGCGGCTGAAGGACTCCATCAAAGTCTCCGCGAAGAACAACCACGCGATCACCGCCAGCACCGACTGGACGGTCAACGGCTCCGCTGTCCAAGGCCAGCGCATGGTCCGCGACTTCTCCAAACTGATGCTGCGCGCCTACAACGCCGAAGCCGACAACTGCGTGCGATCCATGCGCCCCTATCGGCTCGACTCCGCCAAGGACCGGTTGAGCAAGACCCGCGAGATCATCTCGCGCCTCGGCAAGACCATGAACATCAACATCTCCCCCAGCTATCACCGGCTGCGGCTCGAAGAACTCGAACTCACCGCCGACCACCTCGCCAAGGTCGAAGAAGAAAAGGAACGCATCCGCGCCGAACGGGAACGCCAACGGGACGAACAGCAGGCTCAGCGAGAGTTCGAGCGCGAAAAAGCCAGGCTGGCGAAGGAAGAAGCGCACTGGCGTAACGTCCTGCAGAAGTGGGCCGAGTCCGGCGACGACCAGCAAGCCGAAGCAGCACAGGCCAAACTGGACGAGATCGGCGACGCCATCAGAGGCGTCGAGGAACGCGAGGCGAACATCCGCACCGGCTGGGTCTACGTGATCTCCAACGTCGGCTCCTTCGGCGACGGTGTCGTCAAGATCGGCTTGACCCGGCGGCTCGATCCGCTCGAACGCGTCCGCGAACTCGGCGACGCCTCGGTCCCGTTCAGGTTCGACGTCCACGCCAAGATCTTCGACGCCGACGCGGTGAGCCTCGAAACACGGCTGCACCAGCACCTCGCCGACCGCCGCGTCAACCGGGTCAACCTTCGGCGCGAGTTCTTCTACGCTACTCCATCCGAGATCCTCGCGATCCTCGAAGACCTGGGGCTGAAGGACAACCTCGTCGACTACGTCGAGGAGCCCGAAGCGCAGGAATGGCGCACCAGCAGGCAGTTGGCCCGCGGCAACGACGAGTTATCTGTCCCTGCGGCGTCGTAGCAGGCAACCGCACAGGCAGGGAGGTACTGGAGATGGGCTTCTCAGTGAAGTTGGCTCCGGGCGTGCGCGTCAGGGCATCCAGCCGAGGGCTGCGGGCCAGCGTCGGGCCACGAGCCGCCCGGGTCCACGTCGGCGGCGGTCGTGCGAGCATCTCGACGGGCGTCGGCCCGGTGGGGTTCTCCACGTCACTCGGCGGCAGCCGGCGAACGCCTGCCCGCAGAACCTCCACCGCGACGTCGTCCAGGTCGCTCGCGGCTGCGGTCAAGGCCCAGCAGGCCGAAGCACTGGCCTCGGCGTTGCAAGCCATCCTCACCCTGCATCGACCGGCCTTCCCCGAAGCTCGACGCCCCGTCGCCGCGGAGCCAGCCGACCCGGACGAGCGCGAGATCTTCGAGCGGCATCGGAAATCCAGCTTGTCCGGCATCGGCGTATTCGCACGCCAAGCACGCAAGCAGGCGAAGGCCGCCGGCGAGCAAGCAGCGCAGGCCGAATTGGCCGCTCTTCGCGAGGAGCATCGCAGGCTCCGCGACCAGCAGCAGGCCGAACTCGACGGGCTGTGGCAACGGTTGCTCGACAACGATCCGGACGTCGTCATGGGCACGCTCGCCGAAGCCTTCGAGGACAACGATGCCGCCGCCGCACCGATCGGCGTCGAGGACGGCGAAGCGTCCATCGCGGTCCTGGTTCCGAGCCCCTCCGCGCTCCCCGAACGTTGTCCCACAACGACGGCGGCGGGGAACCTCTCGTTGAAGAAGCTGACCAAGCGCGAACTCGCCGACCTCTACACGCTGATGGTCTGCGGCTACGTCCTGACGACAGCGAGAGAAGCGTTCGCCGTCGCACCCGGACTGCTCAGCCAGCGCATCATCGCGCTGCGCACCACCGCACCCGACGCCTACGGGCACGTGCGCGCCGAAGCGATCCTCGCCGCTCGATTCACCAGGGAAGCGCTGAACGGCATCCAATGGGACATCGCCGACGCGGCCACGATCGTCAACGACGCCAGCGACGAACTCCGGCTCAGGACGACCGGTCCGAGTCAGCAGCTCGCAGCCCTGTCCACATCCGACGAGCCAGACCTCGCAGCCCTCATCGACGCCGTCGACCTCGACGAACTCCCGGCACAGCACAACCCGATCAACCGCACCGGCCGCTTCGACGTCGTCCTCGCCGACCCAGGTGACAGAAAAATCCAGGTGATCAAGGTCGTCCGCGAGTGCGTGAACGGACTGGGGCTCAAGGAAGCAAAAGAGCTCGTCGAATCGGCACCATGTCCGCTGCTCACTCGCGTCAACTGGGAGCAAGCGGACAATGTCAAGGTCACGCTCGAGCGTGCTGGCGCGGATATCGTCGTAGTAAACAGTAACTAGAAACCCGGACACGGAAACGCGGCCTAAAAAATGCCACGACAGTCTGGTATGCGAGGGGCAGAATCCGCGTGACGTCGAATACGCCGCAGGAAGATCCAGAATTCGATCTATCCTCGAAAAGGATCGTGCAACTCGCCGGCCTCGCGGACGCCGCGGGCGCGGGCGCTAAGCGCGGCTGGTACGAAATCTCCTCCGCGCTCACGGACAAGCGGGAAACCGCGGACGTCGACACCGTCGCAGTCGCCTTCGACTACCGGCTGCAGGATCGCGTCGACGGAAACAGCAACCCCGTGTTCCACACCGCGCACTTGATGCCCCTCGCCCAACTGCCGCCGACCGTGGCCGACCTCTGGGCGAGCGTCGCAGCAGTCGCCACGACGGCTTCAGTTCGTGCGCGCCTGCACGATCTTCTTTTCACTCTCGGCCGACAACCCAAGCACAAGCACGCCGAGCAGGCCTGTTCCGCATACCTCGAGCTAGGCGGCGCAAACTGGGACTCGCTCTACCGTGCACGGGCGGTGATCCGCGCACTGGACATCGCCCGGCAGATGAAGCTCGAAAGCCTCGCAGACGATGCGGTGAAGCAGACCATCTCCAACATCCGCGAATGCCTCGGCAGCAATGAACGCAAGCCCGGAGTGACACTGCGTCTGCTCGGCCGTCTCGTTGAGGAAAAGAATCCTCCGGCAGACGTCGACGAACTTTTGAAGGCAGCTCGAACCCGCTACGCCGGAGACCCGTACATCGAAGTCGACGCAGCGATGTTGCAGCGCCGCCGCGCGAAGGGCGACAAAGACGCTCTGCAGGTACTCGACCGCGAGATCGTCGGCATTTGGACCACGGCTGCGGACGCGTCGTCCGGACTTCAGAAGCTCGGCCATCTCACCAAGGCGGTCGACTACGCCAGAGACCACGGGCAGACCGACCTGCTCGCCGCAGCCACAACAGCTATGCAAGCAATCGGCATCGAAGACCTGGAGATGCAGAGCTTCAGTGTGCCCATCGAGGTTTCCGACGAGGAGATCAGGAAGTGGGTCGGCTACTTCACCCAGGGTGACGACTGGCGCGCCTGCCTCGTGCGCTTCGCGAACGGCGAGCAAGGAGCACCTCCGAGCGGGCACACCGACGACAACCGCATACAGGTGGAGAACCTCAAGAAAGAGGCCCCGCTGTACTCGATGCTCCCGCACGCCAAAATCGGCGGAGACGGATTGCCGCGTTGGGAGCCACAGAGCGAAGACGATCAGGAACTACAGCGTCTAACCGATGTGGAACTCTTCCGGATACAAGTGGTCGCGCCGCTCTACGCCAAAGCGCTGCAGGAGATCGGGACGCTCCACCGCCCGATCCGCGAGGAGGTCGAGGAGTTCTTCGCCGAACATGCCTCGCTGACGCCAGACCTGCCTCGGGTACTGGCGGACAGCCTGACCAGATACTGGCACCAGGACTACGAACCCTGCGCCTACCTTCTCGCGCCAAAGATCGAGACAATGCTGCGGTCTCTCGCCAGGACCGTCGACGAGCCGGTCTACCTGACCCAACGGAAAAACACGCCCGGCAAGTACGTCGGACTCGGAACCCTGCTGCCGATACTCGGCAAGCACGGCCTCGCCGAATCCTGGAACAGATACCTCACCGCGCTCCTGGCCGGACCGACAGGATTGAACCTGCGGAACGAACTGGCACACGGATTCGTCGACGAAGTTTCTGCCCCGATCGCCGCCATGATGGTCCAAGCAGCGATGTACGTTGCGACTCTCACACCGCGCCGGAAGGATGGCTCGGTGCCGGGTGTCGTCGAGGCCTAGGAACCCGAACTCGTCGTTGGCTCAGGTTCTTGCCCACATCAAACCGGGCTCCGGTTCCATGCCCTCCGGGCACGACCGGAACACCACCTCCGCGAGCGTCTGTCGCAGCGCATTCCCGACTCGGTAACGCGCTCGCTACAAATGGATCGCCATGAAACGTCACAGCACCGACGGTCGAGACCTCACTTGAAGCAACAGAAGTTCGATCATGAGTGGAGCCTCTCGCCGTTGCCGTGCGGGCAACAGATTTCTCCAGGACACGTCTACGCTTGCGCTTGAATGCTGGCTCGTCCCGAGCCACCCGTGCTCTCCTAATTCCCCGCGGGGAAAGAGATCGAGCGGGCCAAACCGGACGACTAGGCCCGTTTCAACTGACCCGTCACCGGCAGGCCTGCACCCCCGATTCTCCTGTCCGGTGCTCGACGACAGCCGGGCACCTGTCGCGCCAACAGTCGGCATCCGCGCCGTGAGCGTGTGTCGAACGCTTCTCCGGTCCAAGCCCTTAGCTCCGCCAACCTGCATCTGACCACCGCCATCGACTGTCTTTCCGCCGCAGCGATCTGCTGGTCAGCGATGAAGTAGGCGGTTTTCGCACCTTGGCGTTACTGATCGATTACAGTAACGGTCGGGGTGGTCTTGCGCAGATTGCCCCACCGTGGTGGTGACTTGTCGCTTGAGGGGTGCGCATCGTGGGTCAACCTGCGTCGAAAGCAGGCAGCTGGCTTGACGGCCTGATGTTCAACATCGGGGACCCGCCGGGTGGCGGAGGCGGGGCTGCCGCGGGCGGCGGTCCGGGTTCGAGCGGGCAGGGTTTCAGCCTCAGCCATGATGAGGCGATGAGCATGCTGAACCTGGCGCGCGGCATCCGCGACGATCTGGCGAAGATGATCCCCAAGGCAGAACGTCTCACGCATCTGAACCCGCCTGCCGAGGACCCTGCCAGCAAGGGCTATAACGCGCTTCTTTCCGGATCAGGCTCGGGTGCCAGCGCGTTCGGCCACGGCTTGGGGCACATTCAGCGCGAACGCGACTACGTCTCGACGCTGATCGAACGGCTGGAGAAGGCCCTGCACATCACCCAGGGCGGCGATGACGCAGCGGCGGGAGCGGTGCAGAACGCCGCGAACTCGGGCGGAGGACTCGCCTGATGGCTTCGCGCACGCTCGTGCAGTCAGCTGGACTGGTCGTGCTCGCCGCAGTCGCGGCCGGCTGCAGTTCGCCCGGCAATTCCGGTTCCGGCCTCCCGACGTCCGCAGGCCCGTCGGCGAGCACGTCCGCGTCGGCTGCCCTGCCGCACAGCGGCGCGCCGAAGGTCGCGAACCCGCTGCCGTCGACGATCCTGGACGGTTCGCCCTGCGACGGCGGCCTCACCGGGGACCAGTTGAACGAGATCATCGGCCAGGCCCCGCAAGGCTCGCCCGACACCAAATCCAGCCTGGGACCCAGTTGCACGTGGATCAACAGCGTCAAGGGTTCCTACGTCGACGTCGCCTACGACACCAAAAGCGACGACGGGCTCAGCTCGTGGTACGCGAACACCAAGCCGAAGTCGTTGGTGTGGAAGGAATCCGAGGTGCTCGGGTTCCCGTCGGTCGCGCACGTGACGCAGAGCAGCGACTCCCCCGACGAGTTCTGCCAGGTCACCATCGGGATCAACGACCAGCGGACCGTGGACGTCTCCATCGGCCTCAGCGCAGCGAAGAAGGGAACCGTCGACCCCTGCTACGTGGCGAACGTCGCCGCCCAGCGGGTGATGACGAATCTGAAGCACAAAGCGGGCTCGTGATGTCGATCTTCGATGTCCTGGGCGACGCTGCGAAAGCCGTCGGGCACGCCGTCGAAGGCGCCGTCGAGTGGGTCGGGGACCGGGCCGGCGACGTGGGCGGATGGTTCGGGGATCTGTTCGAGGGCAACCTCGGCGAGCAGGCCGTGCCCCAGTCGGAACTGGTCAAGCAGATCATGGCGAGCAAGGGCGCGCCGGACTGGCACGGCGGTGCCGACCAGGCCGCGGAACTGGCCGAGCAGCACGCGCAGGTCAGCGGCCGCGTGCAGCAGCTGATGTCGGGCATGGAATCGTCCTGGACCGGCGGCGGCGCGGACGCCGCGCAGGCGCGGATCAAGCCGCTGGCGGACGTGTCGCAGGCCGCGTCGCAGACCTTCACCGCGAACTCGCAGAACGCCAGCGGCCTGGCGCACGGGTTCGACCAGCTGAAGGCGTCGCTGCGGCCGATGCCCGAGACTCCGCCGCACCGGACGTTCCTGGACGAGGCACAGTTCTGGCGGACCACCGACACCGAAGCGAAAATCAACCAGTACAACGAGATCGCGCAACAGAATCTCGACAAGTACAACACCTACGCGGACACCGCGAAGTCCGCGGGCCAAGGCTTGAAGATCGACTACGGGCAGCTGCAGGACTTCGGCGACGGCAACGTCGACATCAGCTCGCAACCCAAGGAGCCGGTGGACCATAGGGCAGGCCCGGACAATCCTCACCCGCGCAGCGGCGGCCACCAGCCGCCCGTGGCAGCGCCTGGCACCAGCGGGCCTGCGCAATCGTTCACTCCCGCTCCGCCGCCGGCTCCGGTGCAGTACCAGCCACCGACCAGAGACGCGGCGGGGCTGCCGCACTATCAGGCTGGAGGCGGACCTGACGACGGGACGACCACAGCCGGATGGACACCGCCGGCATACGAGCGCCCGAACAGCCCAGGCTGGGTGCCTCCCACGCTGCCGAACACCGGCACCGGCGCCAACGGCGGCAACCCGCCGCCGGGGTTCGCCGCGGGCTTCGGACCCGCGGGTGGCTTCGGGCCCACCGGCGGATTGCCGGGGACCGGCCCAGGCAGTCCTGGCGGGAGCACGGGCGGCCGAGCCGGCGGGTCCGCCGGACCGGGCGCGGGTTCCGGTGCCGCGGAAGAGCCGGTGGCCCGCGGCGGCGCGAACTCGACCGCGGCCCGAGGCGCGGCCGGCGCCAAGGGAACGCCCGGGATGGGTGGCATGGCCGGCGGCGGCAAGGGCGGGAAAGGCGAGGAAGACAAGGAACACCAGCGCAAGTACGGGCTGGACGACGATTCCGCGTTCGACCTCACCGACGACGAAGACGGTCGGCTGCGCGACCCGCGCACCGGCCTGCCGCCGACCCCGCCCACCATCGGAGGCTGACCCGCACCGATGACGATCATCGACAGACCGGTCCGGATGCCGCGACCGGCGTTCTTCGCCGCCTGGAACTACACCGGCCTGACCAGCCTCCCCATCGTGGTGACCCCAGAACACGCCTACATGACCGCCGAATTCGCCGCCGAACGAGAGCGGCGCGCGATGGACCGGTTCACCGCCCTCGGACTCGCCACACCGGACCACCGGCTGACCCCGCAATTCCGGGCCACCCTGGAACTGCTCGCCGCACCCGCCCGCGAGTGCTACTCCTGGACCGCGTTCACCCACCGCCCGCACGACGACGGCGCGTTCTTCGTCGCCGCGGCCGGACGCGACGCCGTCCGGCTGATCACCGACCACCAGTCGATCCAGCTCGACCCGATCCCGCCCCGCAACCTCGCCACCGCACTGGTCGAGGCCCTGCCGGAACACCCACCAGCCCGGATAGCAACCCTGCGAATCCCCACGACCTACCTCGACGACACCGACGTCGACCCGCTCTCGGAAATGTCCGGCCACGCCGACAACATGCGCCACCTCCTGCGAAGCGAACGCACCGCCGTGCACAAGCTCCACGCCGCGGTCGGACACGGCGCCGACCGGATCCACAGCACAGCGCTGACCGTCTACGACCGCACCCGCGCAGGCCGCGTGCTCGCCTTCACCAGCGACACCCCGTACGGCGGGCTGGAAGCCACCGTATGCAGCGGCAACCGCACCAACCTCGTCGACGCGCTCAACCTCACCCTCAACGGACTCGCCTGACGCCGTCGATCCACGGCAGCCTCCGTAGACGCGAGCCGGTGCGACTGCCAGACGGACGGCGGTCCTGCCGCAGACACCCGCGATCGTACCTTCCGCGCTCAGCACCGGCTCGGGCACGTTGGGGGCGTCACCGTCGGGCCGATCAGCATGGGGCCGGCAACACCGGGCAAATGGAATCCGAGTGCAATCCTCGGCGAACCTTGTTCTCGATCTTAGCCGGTGCTGCCGACCGGGCACTGGCTGCTCAAGGAACTTGGTCAAGCTCGCCGTCGATACCCGGAAGAAAAGCAACCAGACTCAGCTGACGCTATAGCAACCTTGTCGGAGCCCAGCAGGCGAAGTCCGAGGGCATGGCGCTTGCGATTCCCGCCGTACACCTTCTCCCCCGACGTTCGTGCGCTGTAACAGACTGCGGCGACTAGTTCGATTTACTGGACATCGAACCCAACCTTCATCACTTGGCAGAAGGCCTCCTCACGGAGGCACGAAAGGCACTCGCATGCTCTACCGAATCTGCCCGCCGACTGCTGTGACCTGGTGCGATATCCCCGGTGGTCGCACGCTTGATCTGGCCCGTGAACGTCCCGAGGCTGACCTTGAGAATCTGCCATGGCTGCCGGCCGAGGCTCGCGGCTTCAGCAACGACCTCCTGCGGATCGCGGTCCGTCACGGCGTGCCGACGCGCGCTGGGATCGTTCTCGATGTCGTTCACACCCTGGATCTAGGGCGCGCGGACGAGCTGCGAAGCAGCCAGATCAGGCTCGACGACGCTCAAGCAAAGCTTCGAGCAAGCACCAGCATGCAGATGATCGAGCGAATGCTCCCCGGATCGATCGAGTCAGGCGAACGACTCGACGAAGATGTGCGAAAAGCTACGGAAAAAGTCGCTCGGGAAGCCGAGCAAGACCTCGCTGAGGTTCTGGCGGCACCAGTGCAACCGGACCTGGTCGCGCACTGGCGGCGGCTCGGCGGCCACTATCCGGACTAACCGCCTCATCGCACCTGTGGCCAACACCGGGCCACACCGAGGATTCCGCTCGGCAGGCTCACCGCGCGGTCTGCCGCAGGTGGCGCTCGGCGGTTCGACGACGAGCTGGGCCGCGAAGCGACGCATACGCACGGAACGCGTCCACCAGCGTCAGTGCCATGATCGAGGGAATCGCGACGGCACGCTCCGCATGTCTGGCAGACCGCATCCGCTCTCCCCGACCCGATCGGAGCAGTACAGGCGATGTCTCGTATCCAGCCTCCACCCTGGGCGCGGAGGTCCGCAAACCCGAGCACCGCGACAGGCGAGGATCCGAACGCCCCCTTTACTACGGTAATACGTCTTTGCGAATCCCTGCGGTATTAGAGTTCTTCCTTGCGCTGATCGAAGATTGACCGGTGCCTTACGACTTCTGTGCCTTATCTCTCTGAATGTTGTCGGGGCTGGACTCGAGTCGGAAGCCGAGGACAGCGAGGCGCAGCGTTCGCCGGGACTTCGCACAAATGTGCAGCGCAGCGAGGAAGGACAGCAGAACCATCGCCACGAGGATGACGTACACCATTGTGAGTTCTTTTCTGGCTCGGGATTGCCGGTGAACAACACCAGGCTAGAAAACCTGCTGCGTGCTCCGCACCTCAGACCGATTTCTGCCCTGGCCGGGACGACGAGCGGTCAACCAGCGGTACGAACGGGCTCACGAGTGGCATCAGTGCTCGGGTTCGTCCGTCCGCGCGGCCTCGAACAGCCGCTCGCGCACGGCCCGGGCGTGCCGTCGGCTGACCGGGACGTCGCCGAGTTCGGTGTGGGCGACCAGGCCGCCGACGGGGTCGCTGCGCAGTTCGGTGATCGCCGCGACGGCGGCGAGGTAGCTGCGGTGGGTGCGGACGAAACCGACCTCCTCCCAGGACTCGGCCAGCTGAGAAAGCGGCATCCGCACGGTGTGGACACCGGAGGAGGTGTGCAGTTTGACCGTGTCCCGGCAGGCCTCGACGAAGAGGACCTCGCGTCGCTTGACGTAACGAGTCCGGCCCCGCGCTTCGACAGGCAGCGCCGCGAACGCGTCCGGAACCGGTTTCGGCGCCACCTCGGCCGACGGCAGCATCTTGAGCACCCGGTTCACCGCGGTGGCCAGCCGATCGGCACTGACCGGCTTCCGGATGTAGTCGACCGCGCCGAGGTCGTAGGCGTCCGCAGCGTGTTCCTCGTACCCGGTGACGAACACGATCAGAGGGGGCGCGGCCAGCCTCGCCAGGACCCGGCCGAGGTCGAGGCCGCTCAGCCCGGGCATCTGGATGTCGATGAAGGCCACGTCGAGAGGCACGCCCATGACCAGCTTCAGCGCCTCGCTGGCATCGTCGGCCGCGCTGACCTCGGCAACGCGAGGGTTCTCGCGAAGCAGCCGACTGAGCCGCTCCAGCGCGAGCGGGGAGTCGTCCACCGCGAGCGCCCGCAAGCCCGGGCTCACGGTTCGTCCGGCAGGTTGAGGCGCGGGCGCGCTCCGAGGTTGAACTTCGGCACCCGCAGGGTGACCTTCGTGCCCGCGCCGGGCGCGGTCTCTACTGTCAAGGCGTGGTTTTCGCCGAATATGCTCCGCATCCGGTGATTGACGTTGCCGAGACCGACGTGGCTGCCGGCTTTGAGATGGCGGGTGACCTCCTGGAGTTGCCGAGGGTCCATCCCGACGCCGTCGTCCTCGACGCTCACGACCGCCTCCGCACCGGCGTCTTCGGCGATAATCGTGACCGTGCCGCCCCGCGGCCGCCGGGAAAGCCCGTGCCGAATCGCGTTCTCGACCAGCGGCTGAACGGTCAGGTAAGGCACCACGACGCCGAGCACCTCAGGCGCGACCTTCATCCGCACCGTGAGCTTTCCGCCGCGCACTGCATTCTCGATGGTCAGATACCGGTCGATGTTGCGGAATTCCTCCGCCAACGTGGTGTATGTCCCGGGAGCGCGGAACGAATACCTGCAGAAGTCGGCGAAATCCATCAGCAGCTCTCTCGCCTCGTCCGGATCCTTTCGGATGAGTTCGGCGATTGCCGTCAATGCGTTGAAGACGAAGTGCGGGGACATCTGCGCGCGCAGAGCGCTGGTCTCCGCCCTCGCCCGTTCTGTCTTGGCCTCTTCCAGCCCCGCCAGCTCGAGCTGGACGCCGACGATCCGTGCGACCGCCTCCGCGTGCACGATCGCTTGCCGGCTGTGGCTGTCGACCACCACGATCAGCGCGGCAGCGGTCTCCCCGTCGACAACCAGCGGAACGACCACGGCCGCCCGCATTCCGCACGAGCGGCCATCCGGACACGGCAATTGGCTGTGCGCCACCAACCGCCGGTGTCCGGTGCGGCATGCGGCATCGAGGTCGAAGGCCAGGTCGGCATAGTGCTGAGCGGCACCGCCTTCCCAACTCAGCAATGCCCCGTCGGCGTCGGCGAGGCCGACCGCGACGCAGCCAAGCACGTCGTGGAGTCGCTGAGCGACCCGACCGGCCGCGTCCGCCGTCAAGCCTTCCTGCAGGATCGGTGCTGCGTGCAGCAACTTGTACACGGCTTCCGGGGATACCTCATTCCGACGTCGGCCACGAAGGTAGAACCAGACCGCGGCAGCGGTCGACACCGCCGACAGCACAGCGAGCGCGACAACCACGGCACCTCCCTGCGGCCAAGCGTAACGAAGAGGCGCCTCGACGCAGAATGCTTCATGAGCAACCGCGGCGGCTATCCGGTAACCGCCGACAGCCCGGCCAGGTTTCCGCTGGAACCCGACAAGCCCGAGACCTTGCCGACGCCCTCCAGAGCGTCCGGAACGTCTCGGCCGCGATCTCCTGCCAAACGGGCACGACCGCGAACAGAGACCGCACGTCGTAGGATCTTGCGATCGGACGGACGGAGACGGAGGGATGCCTGCCATGACGGCGGACAGCGCACAGGACCCGCGCGCGGACGGCGCGGATCCGGGCGCCACCCGGACCGCGCGGGCCTACCGTGATCTTCGCGAGCTGATTCTTTCCGGGCAGTACGCGCCCGACGCGCGGTTGACCGAGTCCGAGCTGACCAGCCGGCTCGAGGTTTCGCGGGGCACTATCCGGTCGGTGCTGGCCCGGCTCGCGCAGGAGGGTTACGTCACCGCGGAGGCGAACCGCAGTGCGCGGACGCGGTCGTTTTCCGAGGACGAGGCGATCGAGATCCTCGAGACGCGCGAGATCCTGGAGGCGGCGCTCGCGGCGAAGGCCGCCGAGCGGGCCACTGACGAGGACATCGCCGCGATGACCGCGACCTGCGAGCGGATGTGGGCGGGCCGGGAATCCGACGGCCGGGACGAGTACTCCGCGCTCAACCGTTCATTCCACGAGCAGGTGCGCGAGGCGGCACGGCAGTCGACGCTCACCCGGTTCGTCGACAGCCTGCTGTATCCGCTGGTGCTGCGGCAGTACCGCGACATGGACCGCTCGCGGCCGCGGGCGACGGTCGTCCACGAGCACGAAGCGATCCTCGCCGCGGTGGTCACGCACAACCCGGAGGCGGCGGCCGCGGCGATGCGCCATCACCTGTCCGCGGTCCGCCGCGCTCTCCAGCTGACGTTCTCGGGCGAGTAGGTCAGGACCAGAGCGCCACTGTCCACTCGGGATCCAGTATCACGCCGACGTCGTCGCCAGGGCGGATCCGCAGGTGCGCGTCGGTGTGGGCGCGGAATTCGACGTCTCCTACGGCGGCGACCACTTCGCGCCGGTCGCCGAGGTATTCGGTGGCGGTGACGCGCGCCGGGAATCGGTTGGCCTCGCCGGTGTCCGGGGTCGCGGGGACGATCCGGACGTGCTCGGGGCGGATGCACACGTGCACGTCCCCGGTCTGCGCGGGCGGCGTCGCGAACCGCGCACAGCGCAGGACTCCGAGGGCGGTTTTCACTTCCACCATCCGGTCTCCGGCACGCGGCGTGCTGGCGACGACTCCGGGGACGAGGTTCGCGCTGCCGACGAAATCGGCCACGAACCGCGAGGCGGGCGAGTCGTAGATTTCGTCGGGCGTGCCGATCTGCTCGACGCGGCCGCGATTCATCACCACGATCGTGTCCGACATGGCGAGTGCTTCGCCCTGGTCGTGCGTGACGTAGATGGTCGTGACGCCGAACTTCTGCTGGAACGACCGCAACTCGGCGCGCAGCTGGGCACGGAGCTTGGCGTCCAGATTGGACAGTGGCTCGTCCAGCAGCAGGACTTCCGGTTCGCACAGCAGGGCGCGCGCCAGTGCCAGGCGCTGCTGCTGCCCGCCGCTCAGCTGCGTCGACCAGCGGTCCGCGTATTCGGACAGGCCCACCTGCTCGAGCATCGCCAGCACGCGGGTCCGCGCCTCGCCGCGCGAGCAGGTCTTGCGGCCGTAGCGGAGCGGGAAAGCCGCGTTGTCGAATACCTTCATGTGCGGCCAGATCCCGTACGACTGCGGCACCATCGCGATCGGACGGTCCTCGGGCGCGACGTCGCAGCGGGCCGCCGAGGAGAAGACGGCCTTGCCGTTCATGGAGATTTCGCCGCGGTCGGCGCTTTCCAGGCCGGCGAGGCAGCGCAGGGTGGTGGTCTTGCCGCAGCCGCTCGGGCCGAGCATCGTGAAGAAGCCGCCGCGGGGCACGGTGAAACCGACGTTGTCGACGGCGAGGCTCACCTCGTCGGACTGCTTCCGGGCGAACCGCTTTTCGAGGCCGGAGATCGCCACGGCGTGCTCGGTGTTCTGCATGGTCACGACACCTCAGATGTGTTGTTGGAAGCCGCGGCGGTTGACCCACCACACGGAACCGGCGGAAACGGCGAGCAGGAGCACGGCCAGCGCGCTGGCCTCGGGGTAGTTCGCGCTCTCGCCGATCATGTCCCACAGCAGCACGACGACAGTGCGGTTGTCCGAATTGGACAGCAGCAGCGCGATCGGGAGTTCTCCCAGCGCGTTCGCGAAAACCCAGAGCCAGGTGCGCGTCACCGACGGCGCGACGAGCGGGAGCACCACCCGGCGCAGCACGGTGCCGTGGCGTGCGCCGGAAACCCGGCCCACCTCTTCGAGCCCGCCGTCGAGTTGCAGCAGGGAGGTCTGCAGCATCCGCGACGCGCGCGGGATGTAGCGCGTGGTGAGCGCGATGACGATGATCCAGATCGTGCCGTAGACCGGGATCGGCAGGAACAGGTAGAGGAACAGCACCGCGACGCCGAGCACGACGCTCGGCACCGCGAACACGAGGAACGACAGGTCGAACAGCGCCCTTCCGGCGCGACCGCCCCGCGACGACGCCAACGCCAGCCACAGGCCGAAGGCGGCGGTGAGCGTCGCCGTGACGAGGCTGATGACCAGAGTGTTGACCACGGCGTGGGTCAGGTTCGGGTCGGTGAAGATCGTTCCGTAGTTCGCGAAGCCGAGACTGCCGAGACTGTGCAGGCTGATCGGCTGCAGGAACGGCGTGAGGCTCGTCCACACGAGAGTGAGGATCGGGACGACGATCGCGACGAGCACGTAGAGCGCCACGATCGCGGCCGCCGGGTAGCGCCAGCGGCCCAGCCGCACCGGAGCTGACCGGTATCCCTTGCCGGTGACCACCTTGAAGCGGTGCGATTCCCGCGTCTGGCGCCGGTAGAGCGCGATCATCACCAGGGACAGCAGCACCAGCAGGATGCCGTAGGCGCTCGCCAGCCCGTAATCCGACATGCCCGACGGCGGTTGCAGCGCCGACTGCACGAGACTGCTGAACACGAAGATCTGGTGCGGCGTGCCGAGAATCGACGGGATCGCGAACTCTTCGAGCGCGATGACCGCCAGGAGCATCGCGGCCGCGCTCATCCCCGGCAGCGTGAGCGGGAGAACGATCTTGCGGGTGCGGGTCAGCCAGCCGGCTCCCGAAGTCGCCGCGGCCTCCTCGAATTCGAGGTTGAGGCGGGCGAAGGTCGGCGCGAGCATCAGGTACATGCTGGGGACGCCGAAGATCCCGGCCACCAGGATCATGCCGGGCAGCGAGTAGATGTCGACCGAGAGCCCGAACACGCGCTCGACGAGCAGCGCGAGCGGGCCGTTGGCGGGGTTGGCCGCGAGCACCCACGCCACCGCCAGCACGGTGGCGGGCACGCCCATCGGCGCCAGCGCGCTCGGTGCCAGGACGCGGCGGCCCGGCATGTCGGTGCGTTCGAAGAGATAGGCCAGGCTGACACTGATCGCGAGCGCCACCGCGACGGTGCCGACCACGAAGATCGCCGAGTTGAGGGCGACTTCGAGCACGCGCGGCGAGGAGAAGATCTTGACGAAGTTGTCGAACGTGAACCCGGGGATGTCGAAGGGCAGCTTCAGTTCGCTGCTCTTGAGGCTGCTGTAGACCAGCATGCCGAGCGGGAACACCACGAGGTAGGCGAGGAACACGCCGACGGCGATGTTGACGCAGGTGCGGACGCGGCCGCGGCGGCGCGGGCGGACGGGATCGGCTGGCGGGCGCGGGGGTGCGGCGGGGGCGGCCCTGGTGGCGGACTGCATCGTCGGAGTCTCCAAGGGGATTTCAGTGCACGTCGGTGCCCAGGGCCTTCTCGACCTGGGGGAAGAAATCGGCGAACCGCTGGTACTGCTGGACATCGGTCTCGCTGCGCCACTGGACCCCGGCGGCGCAGAGCGCGCGGACGACGCGGTTGGCGGTGGCCGTCTTCGAGCAGTCGGTTTCGGTCGGGATGATCGAGTTGTAGCTGCCGGCGAGCGCCTTCTGCCCTTCGGCGGAGGCGAGGAAAGCCGTGAGCAGCCGTCCGGCCGCCGGGTGCGGCGAACCCTCGGGCACGAACAGGTAGGCCTTGTTGGCGTTGGTCGGCCCGATCGGGGCGACCGCGACCGGTGCGCCCTTGGCCTTGTCGGCCAGCACGAGGTTGATCAGATCGGTGCCGAGCGGGGTCTGCCCGGACACGATGTTCGTGTGCGCCTGCGTCGTGTTGTCGGTGTAGTGCGGGCTCTGCTTGGCCAGCTTCGCGGAGAACGCCAGCCCGGGACCGGTGCCGAGCGCCTTGTCCTGCGCCCACACTGTCATGAACGAACCGCGCGACTCGATCGTCAGCTTGCCGCCGCCCCACCTCGGGTCAAGCACGTCATTCCAGCTGTGCGGGGCGGCGGCGGCTGGCACCGCGGTCGTGTTGTACGCCCAGACCTTCGGCACGGCCCACACGTAGACGAAGTTCCCGTCGAAGATCTGGTTCCCCGGCACGCGGTACTGCGCCCAGTCGACCTTCGCGGCCATGTCCACCGAGGGCAGCACAGTGAGCCCGCCCGCGTTGGACACGTCGAAGCTGACGCGTCGCGCGGCCTGTTCGACGTTGAGCTGGGTGACGAGGTCGGGGGCTTTCTTGTTGGTGTATTTGACCGTGATGCCGGGATACTTTTTCTCGAACGCCTTGATCGCGGGCCGCATCTGGGCTTCCGGTTTCGGCGCGAACCAGATGACCTGGCCCTCTTTCTTCGCCGCCTGGTAAAGGTCGGCGAGGTTGTGCGCGTCCGGCGCGGGCGGCGGTTTGCTGCACGCCGCGCCGAGCAGCGTGAGCACGGCCGCCAAGGCGGCCAGCACGGGTTTCCGACGGGTACGCACGGTTCTCACTCTCCCCCCGCCGCGGCCGTCACGCCGTACAACCGGGCGGCGGTACCGCCCGTGACCAGGGCTTGCTGTGCGTCGTCGAGCGCTGGAAGCTGCGCCAGCACGAGGTCCGCCAGCTCGCCGAGCGAGCCCGCCGAGGCAGGAAAATTCGACCCCCACAGGACGTGGTCGGCACCGAATTCCTCCACGAGCGCGCGGATGACCGGCGCGGCGGACCCGGCCTCGCGCTGGGCGCGCAGGACGGCGGGCGGAGTGAGCTTCACGAAGACCCGTCCGCTGTCGCGCAGCCGCGCGAGCGCCGGATACGGCGGTGTCGCGTCGCCGAGGTCGGGGCGGGCAGCGTGGTCGAGCACGACGGTCAGGCCCGGGTACTGGTCGAGCAGTCCGGCCAGGATCGGGGTGTGCTTGGCGTGCATCTGGACGCAGACCGGGACGCGGCGGTCGGAGAGGAACTGCCACACCGGCGTCATCCGCTCGTCGTCGAGGCCGCGGCCGGGGGTCGGCACGGCTGTCGTCCCGTCGGCGGCCCGGATGCGGACGCCGGAGAAACCGCGTTCGTCGATCCAGTGCGAGAGGTCGTCGACAGCCTTGGGCGAGAGGAAGTCGACCGAGCAGACGCCGCTGAGCCGGTCGGGGTGCTGGGCCAACTGGTCGGCGACGTAGCTGTTGTCGAAGCCGTAGACCGTCGAGGCCTGCACGACCACGAGGTGCTCCACCCCGGCGGCGTCCGCCTCGCGCAGCAGGCCGTCGATGTCGGCCGGGCGTTCGCGGGACCAGTCGGAGCGGTGCCCGCCGAGCGGCGCGGCGGGGTACGCGGCGGGGTCCGGAGAAATGATGTGCGTATGCGTGTCGACGCGGAACATGGCTCTGCTTTCGGTCGGCTCAAGCGAGGCGGGAGAAGTCGTCGAGGAGTTCGGCGACCGTCACCGGGGTGCGGATGACGTTCTGCTGCAGCGCGTAGTCGATCGCGACCTGCAGCCCGGCGACGAGTTCGTCGGTGACGCCGAAACGCAACGCCCGCACGCGCGGGCCGGGATCGGGGTCCGCGACCTTGCGCTCCGCGATCCGGGCGCCGAACGCCTCGTAGAGTTCGGCGACGGTGCCGGGCTCGGCTTCGAGCAGATCTCGGCGGACGGTGAGCAGGTGGTTGATCGGCACCGTCCCATGCCGGGCGCCCCAGGCTTCTTCGGCCGCGCGCCAGTCCGGAATGACCGGCACCAGCGGGCCTTCCGCGCCGTCGAGCGCGGGCGGGCCGAGGACGGCGGCGGAGACCTCGCCGCGGCGCAGGACGTCGAGCACCTTTCCTTCGGTCCGCTCGACGTTCGCCGGCTCGGCGTACTCGGCGACGTGCGGGCCCTCGGTGGTCACCCAGGTGACGTCCTTGGCGTCGACGCCGTACTCCTCGTGCAGGATGCCGCGCACCCACAGGCCGGTCGTCTGGCTGTAGGCGCGGACCCCGACCCGCTTCCCGGCCAGGTCGGCGGGGGCGAATTCGGCCGAGCCGGGCCAGCGGGTCAGCGAGTGGTGGTGGAAGTCGCCGCTGAGCACGACGGGAAGCAGAGCGATCGGCACGCCCGCTTCGCGCGCCTGCAGGAACGTGGCGAGGGCGAGTTCGCTGACGTCGTAACGGAGTTCCCGCACCATCGGCGCGAACGCCCGGTAGATCGGATTGACGTGCGAGACCTCGACGGGACGGCCGCCGGCGGCGAATCCGGAGGCGAGGAACTCCGTGTGCGGGTAGGCCTTCACCGCGACGGACAAGGTCCTGGACATGGGGGACGACTCCTTTGGCGCGCTGGAGCGGAAGGGTGCCGGCGGCGGGCGCAGCGACCGGGCGGACACCCGAAATGTCGAACAGTGTCAGCGACCGTACGCGCCGAACCTCGGTGTTTCAACCTCTCCGGACTCAAATCGTCTAACAATCCGGCCTGCCTCGTGATGCACTGACTCCACCCGGCTCGCCGCGATCATGCCTTCCACCTGCGGAAGGCTCGGTTTCGACTCTTGTCCTACAAGATTATCCAGAGCTTTCCAGATTGCTGAGCAAGATCCTTGTACAACAATGACTTCTTGCAGTCTGTCGCGACCGCCTGCTACGGTCCGCCGCAAAGTTGTTAAACAATCTGGTGGCCGCCTCCCGTGCGGGACGGAGCCGCCGAGCGAGGGCAGAGCTGTGATCGAGATCGACGAGGAGATCCCCGTTCCCGCACCGCCGGAGCGGGTGTGGGCGGTCGTGTCCGACCCCGAAGCGGTGGTGTCGTGCATCAACGGAGCCGAACTCGGCGCCTCGCACGAGGACGGATCGTTCGACGGGACGCTGGTCGTCAAGTTCGGCGCGGTGCGCGTGCGGTTCGGTGCCCGCGTCGCGCTGGACCTGGACGAACCCGAGCGGGAGGGACGGCTGACCGCGAAAGGCCGTGACGGGCAGGGGGCCACCCGCTTCTCCGCGAACGCGACCTTCCGGGTCGTCCCGGATCCGGCCGCGGGCGGTTCGCGCGTCCGCGTGACCGGCCAGGTGAGCCTCGCGGGGAAGCTGGCGTCGCTCATCGAGGCAGGGGCCGGCGCGGTGGTTTCCCGGATGACCAAAGACTTTTCCGCCGAGCTGGTGCGCAAGTGCACGGGCGGGACCGCGACCGAACCGCCCGCCCGTCCCTCGCTGTGGGCCCGGCTGCGGGATTGGTGGCAGCGGATTGTCCACAAGCGACAGAACGAGCGGAGCGAGGTGCGCAGTGGCCAGGCTGAATAGCGTGATCGGAGCCCTGGAGTCGGGGAAACCCGCCTTCGCGGCGTTCGCCCCGCCGGAGCCGTCGGCGGCGCTCGACTTCGCCGGCTCGGCCTACGACGGACTGGTCTTCGAGGCCGAGCACAAACCGTGGGACGCCGTGAACCTGCGCGACAGCCTGCAGTACCTACTCGACCGGCGGCGCATCTTCGAGTCCGGCACCCTCGCCCCGTCACCGACCCCGTTCGTCCGGGTGCCGGTCAACGGCGCGGAACAGGGCCAGTGGCACGCGAAACAGGCGCTCGACCTGGGCGCGTACGGCATCGTCTGGCCGCATGTCTCCCGCGTCGAGGAAGCCCGCAACGCGGTGGCGGCCTGCCGCTACCCGAGCCTGCCCGGAACCGAACGCTTCGAACCGGCGGGTTTGCGCGGCGACGCGCCGGCCGCCGCCGCGCGCTACTGGGGACTGTCCACGCAGGACTACTACGCGAAGGCCGGCGTCTGGCCGCTCGACCCGGACGGCGAGATCCTCGTCGTGATCCAGATCGAGGACCAGCTCGGCATCGAGAACCTGCCCGCGATTCTCGGCGAGGTGCCCGGGATCGGGCTCGTGCTCATCGGCGAGGGCGACCTCAGCCAGGAACTCGGCGTGCCGCGGCAGCTGGAGCACCCGCTGATGGTCGAGGCCCGGCAGCGGATCGTCGCGATCTGCCGGGAGCACGA